>JAPLFR010000002.1 GCA_026390575.1 Ignavibacteriales bacterium | reverse complement strand
ATCCCCAAGGGATTCTTTCGGAAGAGTCTCGATAACTATCGGGATGACGAGTAGGGAAAGGAGTAACAGTGTCTTACTGAGCTTCTTTCCCTATTCTTGTTTTGCTGTTACCGGTTCGTACGTGTCAGCTCACCTCAAGGGGTTAATTACTTTTTCATCCTTTAGAGCTATTCCCTCCCTAAGAAATTATCGGTATATCTGTATCACGTTCAGCAGGTACTATTTCACTTCTCGAAATGCCGGAAAGGAAATTACGCAGTGAGCTGGGATTGAATGGAAGGACAAACAAAGTCAAATGAATAGTTAACTTACTTTTTCATTTTTAATTAAACACATGGAGATTATATGAAGACTCACACAACAAATTTAACAAATAATTTAGGCCGATGGGTACGCCTGCTCGGTTCAGCGTTAGCGATTTTCTTGATGGTGCATACCGTCGCCGTGTCTCAATCACTAGTGCCGGTAAATCTTGGATCGACCGGAACGTTCGCGATTTTGGCTGGTTCGTTAATCTCTAACGTTCCGACTTCTGCTGTTACCGGGGATATTGGTTTGAGTCCGGCCGCAGGCAGTGGTATCACTGGCTTTGGGGCTCTAGAAGTCACAGGGACGATATACGCAGTCGATGTTACTGGTCCTGCAGGTTCGATGCCTGCTGCTACTTTATTAACCACTGCTCAGGGCGACTTAACCATAGCGTACAACGACGCCGCTGAACGAACACCAGTACCAACCGGTACTTTTTTAAATCCCGGATCCGGAGATATCGGCGGGTTAACCCTCATAGCCGGACTCTATAAATTCACGAGCACTTGTTCGATATCGTCAAACGTCACTCTCTCGGGCAGCTCAACTGATGTCTGGATATTCCAAATAGGGTCTGATCTCAATTTGAACAACAATGTCCAGGTCATTCTCGCCGGAGGCGCTCAAGCTTCCAACATCTTTTGGCAGGTCGGCACTTCAGCCGTACTTGGAACGACCTCTGTCTTCAAGGGAACCATTATGGCGGATCAATCAATCTCACTGAATACCGGCGCAACGCTGGATGGCAGAGCTTTGGCACGTATTGCTGCGGTTACAATAGCATCTAGTACAATCGTCAGGCCGGCAAGTACGACTGCTGTAGAAATTGGATCGGCGCCAACAGAATTTTCACTTTCGCAGAATTATCCAAATCCGTTCAACCCATCTACGAAGATTCAATACAGTATCAAGAATGCCGGTATGGTCTCCCTAAAGGTTTACAATTTGCTTGGCGATGAAATTGTTACGCTCGTAAACTCCCATCAGGAAGCCGGCAGTTACAGTGTATCGTTTAATACCAACGAGGGAAGACTCAGCTTTGCGAGCGGTGTGTACTTCTACCGTCTTGTGGCGAATGCCATCCCTTCGGGAGAATCCGGATCTTTCGTTTCGGTTAAGAAATTCGTTCTCATAAAGTAAGCGCACAGCGGAACCGTTTAGAGCTTCGAGAGTTACCGGGATCACATATGATTTATTCAAAGGATTCCTTCGGGGATGAGTAGGGAAGGAGGAAACAGTGTCTCACTGAGCTTCTTTCCCTACTTTATGTTTGCTATTATCGTTTTGTGATGTATCCGCTAACAACTAAAGGATTAGTCCCTTTTTCATCCTTTAGACCTATTACCTTCTTATGAAATTATGAGTATATCTCTATCACATTCAGCAGAGAAATAATACTCTTCTCGAAGTGCCGGATTTGACAATCTGGACGAAAAATTTATACGAAAGGAAGGTGTATAATCAAACAAAGCCTAGTGGAAAGCAAACAAAACTATTTTTCTTTTATTAATTACAGGAGAATTTTATGAAAACAACAAATTCCATAAATAAACTAAGTCGATGGGTACGCCTGTTCGGCTCGACGTTGACGATTATCTTGATGGTGTATGCCGTCGCCGTGTCTCAATTAGGCCCGGCACAGGTAAACCTGGGAACAGCCGGTAATTATGTGATTCTAGCAAAGACAGGAATCTCATCCACCGGAACTACCGCAATAGTCGGTGATATTGCACTGAGCCCAGCCGCTGCGAGTTTCATCACCGGATTTGGAATAACAGCCCCTCCGACGACATTTGCGATATCGTCTCTCGTGACGGGAAAAATATACGCAGCAGATTATGATCCTCCAACTCCAACAATCTTAACAACAGCTGTAGGTGACATGCTCACTGCATACACAGACGCCGCAGGCAGGGCTCCTGATTCTACAGAACTGGGTACTGGAAGTATTGGCGGGAAAACACTCACTCCTGGGGTTTACAAATGGACTACCAGTATTGTAATACTAACGGATGTAACTATTTCCGGTGGACAAAACGATATTTGGATTTTCCAGACATCAGGAGATATTACACTCGCTAATGCGAAGGCTGTTATATTGAGCGGTGGTGCACAGGCCAAGAACATATTCTGGCAGGTCGCTGGACAAGTGACGCTTGGTACAACCTCGCACTTCGAGGGAATCATAATGTGTCAAACGCTTATTGCACTGAACACCGGTGCATCAATCAATGGTAGAATGTTGGCACAGACTGCGGTTACATTAGATGCCAATGCTGTCACTCAGCCGGCGACAGCAACTGCTGTTGAGACAGGAGCAGCACCGCAAAAATTCACGCTCTCGCAGAACTATCCCAATCCATTCAATCCATCCACGAAGATTCAATACAGTCTTGAGAAGGCTGGAATGGTTTCTCTAAAGATTTTCAATATGCTTGGTGGGGAAGTTGCTACGCTCGTGAACACTCGCCAGGAAGCCGGCAGTTACACCGTGCCATTCAATACAAGCGAGGAACGACTCAGTCTTGCAAGCGGTGTGTATTTCTATCGTCTGGAATCAGGATCCTTCGTTTCGGTGAAGAAGCTGGTCTTAATGAAGTGAGGATAGAGCAGAGTTGCCTATCTGAATCCCGATAGATATCGGGATCAAGTATGGTCTTTTGAGAGGGGAAAGGAGTAAACAGTGTCTCAATGAGCTTCTTTCCCTTCTCCTGCTTGCAGTTATCGGTTAGCTGTGCGTCAGCTAACCCCAAAGGGTTAATTCCTTTTTCATCCCTTTGGACGATTACGTTTCATCATTGAAGTAGTATCTTTATTACAATGTTATTTGTTTTATGAGTCATGGTACCTGGTTAGTGAGATAGTCAACTTTTTATTCATTCGTGATATGAAAGGGTAATCGAATGTCACTGCGCAATGTATTTGCATATACTGTCATGGTTTGTCTTTTTGTTGGAATAGGGTACGGACAGGGAAGAGATGAATTTAAAAAATATTTCAACGATGCAGCTCTTCGTGTGAAAGCAGCATCCAGTCCGCAAGAGAAGCGAGAAATTCTCAGCACATCTCTTTCTGCAATGTCTCGTTCGCTCGTTGCAGTCCAGCGGTCGCCGCTGATTTCTGAGAACGATCGGAAAGCGATCATCCGTTTCGAATCATCGATTCAGGAAAAGCAGAAGGAACTCTCGGGAGCCGAAGGTTATACACGCGTACCCGATGAGCAGCTTAATGCGTTTGCTGATTATACGGCCCAGGATGTGGAGCAAGCTGAAGGGATATCAATCAGCCTCCTCGCGCTGATCCTGATCATCGTTCTCGTTGTGCTGCTTCTGCGATAAGAATTGGGATCTGCCCATACAAAAAAGATCGACTATGCTGACCTTTATCAGCTAAGTAACTTCGCCCCTGAGGTATGATGCGTTGCCCGGCAAGTTGGATGACGGTAAAAAAGTTGATCTTGAATTTATTAGTATAGTCAGGACGGATGACAGCAATATCATCCAATTCTGCAGTCCCGATTTTCCATGGAGGGATACTGCAGTTGATTGTGACTGGGGCTTCATAGTCACATTTTTTAAATCAATGGGAAAGGAGAGCATTATGGTATCAATGAGAGTATTCATAGGAGCAATGGCGGCTGGAGCCTTGATGGGTGTACTGTTCGCCCCGGCAAAAGGATCGGTCACGCGTAAAAGAATTGCTCATAAAGCAAACACATTTGATAATGAAATACAAAATACTGTTGATGAACTGGTCGACACGATGACGCAGAGAATTGAATCAGTGCGGGACGATGTTGCTAACTTGAGAAGACAATTAATACAACAACAAAAGAACGATAGGATGTCAATGAACGAACCAAAGAAAGGTAATGACTATGAATTCAGCTAAGGTTTTTTGGAGCGGGCTCGGATTGTTTGCGGGGGGAGCCGTGGTGGGTATGTTGTTCGCACCGGCTCAAGGCAAACACACGAGGAAAAAAATTGTCAACACCACTGCCGACTATATGAATGAACTCAAGTCCAAAGCAGATGATTTAATGGAAAACATAACCGAAACAATAGATATCGTTAAAGACGAAGCCGATAAATTAACGCGAAAACTGAAACGGTGAACAAAGTAGGTAAGGTATCATCAAAACATCCGGAATCAACGTTCAGGTCATTCGGTTTGTGATGGCTGTTTAATACCAGTTTCTGCTTTGGGACATAAGAAAAAGTAGCTGATGTCGGGCTGATCATCATGAGCGGGACATTGTTTGTGCCGGGGAAAAAGAAATAAGTAAACTCATCAACCAGACAATTACGAACGGCCTTCTATGAAATGTCAGCCCATTCGATCACTTATGAAAGTCTTGCGATGGCATTGGGCATATGCCTATCGAGCCACTTGTCCTCTGTTCACCATAATGCTTTTGTCGTGTAGTACGGAACCGGCTCTGCAGTATGACGTGCCGCATGGTCGACGCCCTGATGGCCTGCTGAAGTATTCGCTCGTTTTTTTCATACACGGAGACGGAGATTATCTCTATCACGATGCATTCGGCAAGCCGCGCAATGCGGATGAAGTAACGGTATTAAAAGCACGGTCGATTGCAGAAGGTAACCTTCATACCGAAGTTTTCATTTTTCATGAAAAACGAAAAAGACACACGTTCGTGTTCTTCCCGCAGCGCGACGGTGAATTTTTCTACTACAGAAACGGTCGGCTCGATGTTCACGAACGGTATTGGCGGGATGAGCGCAACTCATCCTTTGGATACGAAACTGAAATGTACAGGCGCTTTCATACAGCCGAAGGGAAGGATGTGAAAAAAATTGTGTTCTTTTTCGGACATGAAATCCCGGAATTCGACGGCGAAGACTACAATGCGTCTTATGCAGATAGACCATTCACGGTCGATACGCTTGCCGAGTGTTTGCGGGAATTTCAGGGTGCGCACCGCCCATTCGACCTTGTTGTTCTTTCGACATGCTACAATGGCACGCCGTACACAATATCTGCAATCGCACCCTATGCGCGGTATATTGTCGCGTCGCCGGATAATCTTCATCTTTCGTATTTCACCATTCCATCATTCGGACAATCGGATTCTGCTGCGTCTAATGAAACAATTGAAGCTTGGACGAAAAAGTTTGCACGCGATGCTTTTGACACACTCGCCGCAACAGTGTATACCGCTGTGAGCGTTGCAACGTACGATGCAAGCATCGTGCAAACATACGTTCGAACTGTTGACACAATCTACAATCGGTCTCTGTCCAAGGTGAAAGAATATCCGGCGGCTTCTCGCGAACACTGCGATTGCTCCAGTATCCCTGAGTTCATCCAGCCCGATATGAACCGGGGAGTAGAAGTGTACTACAAGCCGTCCCGTTTCGGACGATCAAAACACGTACCCAACCATTCTGGATGGGAATGCTGGAAGATCACTGGATCGCCCTAAACGATTCTTTCTATGATTGAGAAATTATTGAGCCGCTGGATGGATTATTGAGATATTGAAAGACATGACGAACAATGGAACCTAAAATAAAAATAAGATCGATCACCCGTGAAAAAATTGAAGAGGATTTTTTAGCGTCGATATTTGGAAAATTCTTTATCGAAGTATCGTCGCTGGCATCTTTTACATTGCGCTTTTTCAAAGAAGTGTTGAAGCCTCCCTATGAGTTCAATGAACTGTTGAAACAATCGTTTCTGATCGGCTACAAGTCTTTTCCGTTGGTTGCTATTACCGGCTTTATCATTGGGCTAGTGTTTACTATTCAGTCACGACCCACTTTGAATAAGTTTGGCGCGGTTTCCATGCTGCCTGCGATGGTCGCCATATCCCTCATACGGGAAATAGGACCGGTGATCACGGGTTTGATTTTTGCCGGGAAAGTTGGTTCCGGAATTGGTGCAGAACTGGCATCAATGAAGGTGACCGAACAGATCGATGCGATGCAGGTATCGGGTACTAATCCGTATAAATTTCTTGTCGTAACAAGAGTACTCGCGGCAACATTGATGCTTCCTCTCTTGGCGGTGATGGCCGATGCCGTTGGTTTATTAGGATCATTTGTCGGCGTCAACTTGAATGGACATGTCAGTGCCTCCTTTTTCTTTTTGCAGGTATTTCAGAGTCTCGAATATAGCGATTTGCTCCCGGCGATCATCAAAACATTTTTCTTCGGATTTGCAATCGGTCTGATAGGATGTTATAAAGGCTATTATGCAAATACTGGAACGGAAGGAGTGGGAAAAGCGGCAAACTCAGCCGTCGTATTCGCATCGTTATTGGTCTTTATAATAGATATGATAGCGGTACAACTTACAAGTTTGTATCAATACTAAATCAAGTAAGCAAAAGAATGACAGAGAATGCAGTACCGAAAAATATCGATCAAGATTCTATGCAAAACAATTCTATCGTAGTTGAGATGGTGCATCTAAGGAAATCGTTCGAGAATAATATCGTGCTGCGGGATATTAATTTAGTGATTCATAAAGGAGAGAACCTCGTTATCCTTGGAAAATCTGGAACCGGTAAATCAGTACTTATAAAATGTATCGTAGGATTGCTTGATTGTGACTATGGCTCGCTTGCTATTTTTGGAAAAGATATATCTCAACTCTCGGAAAAGGAGCTCATTGAAACACGTAAAAAGATTGGTTTTCTCTTTCAAAGTGCTGCCTTGTATGATTCCATGTCAGTAAGGGAGAATCTTCAGTTTCCGCTGAGAAGGCAGCAGCGTTCAATACCAAAAGAAAATATGGACTCGATGATAAAAGAAGCTTTGGAGAATGTAGGTCTAGCGAAAGCAATCGATAAGACGCCGACAGAACTTTCCGGCGGTATGCGTAAACGGCTGGGATTGGCCAGAACGTTGATCCTGAAACCGGAAATCATGCTGTATGATGAACCGACAACCGGACTCGATCCCATTACATCAAAAGAAATAAGCAAACTCATTCTGGAAGTACAACAAAAATATAATACCTCTTCTGTCGTAATCACACACGATATGGAATGTGCAAGACTCACAGCAGATCGAATCGTAGTGATCAAAGATGGAATGTGTGAAGCTGAAGGATCATTCGACGAGCTCAAGAATTCAACAGATATCTGGATACGGTCGTTTTTTGAATAATCGATTACAAAACTTAAAGAGCTGATAAAATGAGAAAAGATACAAGCAATAAGATCAAATTGGGGATATTTATTTCTATTGGAATGATGGTATTCATTGTCGGAATATATTTTATCGGCGCAGGACGGCAATTATTCAGAAGCACATTTCGCATCAGCGGGGTATTCAAGGATGTTGCCGGACTTCAGCCAGGAAATAACGTGCGGCTCTCAGGAATAAATGTGGGAACTGTAGACATGATTAGTATCGTGAGCGATACCTCCGTGAGAGTAGAAATACTCATTGATGAAAGCACTCGTAAGTTTATAAAGAAGGATGCGGTCGCAGGTATTGGCTCGGAGGGTCTTATGGGGAATAAAACGATCATTATGTATCCCGGCACAGGCGGAGAAAAGGAAATAGAAAACAATGATATCGTTCAAACAGTCCCGTCCTTGGGTGTGGACGATTTTATGGTATCAATGAAGAAAACGATTGATAATACAACCACTATCACAAGTGATTTGTCGAAGATTACAAAAAATATTCAATTAGGAAAAGGAACAATAGGAAGGCTGTTAATGGATCAATCGATGAGCCAAAATGTCGATTCTACGTTCACCAATTTGAAGAACGGCTCAGCCGGATTTAAAATACTTATGGAGAAAGTAAATGACATTGACGATGCTCTGGCATCACTAAAACAGACGACGGAAAATACGGCCAACATTACAAGTGATTTATCAAAGATTTCACACAATATGGAATCAGGTAAAGGAACAATCGGTAAGCTGCTCATGGATTCAACAGCAGGAGATGGAACAATTGGTAGATTGCTCATGGATTCGACGGCGGGGAAAAATTTCGATTCTCTGTTTATTAATTTGAAAGAAGGTACAGCAGGGTTGAAAACACTTATAGAGAAAGCACATAATAGCTGGCTGCTGTGGTGAATTTTTAAATGTAAAAAGTATGTTCCGTATCCAAACTCTCAACGGCATCACTAGTTATCATAGGCATATTGTTATCAGTGAACGCTACGATCTTTCATATAGAGGTATCCAGGAAATCAAAAGCGTGATGGTTCGGTCTTCGAATATATTCTCAGGAATAAACGGTGGATAATTTCAAGCATATTGATAAACAGAAAATTGTTCTGTTCAGTCTTGAAGAACCGCGTTATGCTCTTTATTTATCTGAAGTTGTAAAAGTTGAACGTGCGGTGGAGATAACGCCTTTACCGAAAGCACCCCAAGTTGTTTCAGGCGTTATAAATTATCACGGAGAGATCATTCCCGTTATTGATATTCGCAAGCTCTTCCGGTTGCCGCATCGCGATATCCACTTAGAAGATCAATTCATTATTGCGCGGACTTCTCAACGGCGTGTCGTGCTTGTAGTGGATTCGGTCAATGGTGTGTATGACCTTGAACAACATCAGGTACTAGATGCAGAAGAGTCGTTCCCATTTACAGAGTATTTGTCTGGTGTTGCGACCATCGAACATGGTATTGTACTGATCACTGATCTTGAAAAATTTCTTTCTCTTGATGAAGAACGAGTACTGGATGGTGCTCTTACCGAAAGTGAGAAATGAAGCATACTCTTCCGGAAAATACGTTATTGCAAATTAGCGAATTTGTTGCTGAACATCTCGCGTTGAATTTTCCTAAAGAACGATGGAGTGATTTAGAGCGTAATATTACTGCTGCTGCAACAGAATTTGGCTATACGGGAGTAGAAAATTTTATACAGCGTATTATGTCTTTACCCATGACACACGAGCATGTAGAAATATTGACCGCCCATCTTGCCATCAACGAAACATATTTCTGGCGTGAACCCGAAACTTTTGAAGCATTAGAACAAAGCATTATTCCCGAACTGATTCGTTCCCGGCAAGAAGGCAAGAGAATAAGAATATGGAGCGCCGGGTGCTCAACCGGTGAAGAACCATATTCAATTGCTATAGCTCTTCACAGGGCAATTCCACAGATAAAAGATTGGAACATTACAATTCTTGCAACAGATATCAACCGCCGAATATTACACAGAGCACCAGCCGGTTTGTTTAGTGAATGGTCATTCCGTAATTCACCTCGGTGGCTAAAAGAAAAATACGTTTCACTCAAAGAGAAAGACATATTCGAGATAATTCCCGAGATCAAACGCATGGTGAAATTTGAATATCTGAACTTGGCTGACGATGTTTTTCCATCGTTACTCAATAATACGAATGCCATGGATTTCATATTTTGCCGTAACGTCCTCATGTATTTTTCGGAGAAGCGTTGCAGTCAAGTCGTGAACGGTTTGTTCAACTCTCTCGTACAAAACGGTTACCTGGTGGTTTCAGCAAGCGAACTCTCTCTTCCGAGCTTGTCAGAATTTACAGCAGTGAATTTTCCAGGGATGGTTCTTTTTCAAAAGTCATCGAATAATCCGAAAGTACATCAGCAGATTCCTGCCGAGGTATCAGTTCGTACACCTAGGGGATATACTTGGCAGGTAAGTCCGATCAAGATAATCAAAGAGATAAAACCACAACTTCGGGGAATCGAAAACGAAATCCTTCCTGAAGCAGAAATCCCACTTCAAATTCATTCAGTGGTTGACAAGGCCTTGGCGTTGTATGCGCAGGGTAATTACACGGAAGTCACCGAGATGCTTCAACAAGATGATCAAACATCAGAAGAACGGATTCTTTTCATTCGGGCGTATGCAAACCAGGGAAAGATTGACATGGCATTACAAACATGTGAAAAGGCAATCGCGGCAGACAAACTCAACCCCGGCTTGTACTATCTCTACGCAGCGATCTTGCAGGAAAATAATCAGTTGGATGAAGCAGTAATCTCGCTAAAACGCGCAATATTTTTAGATCCCAACTTTGTTCTCTCGCACTATTCCTTAGGAAATATTTATCAACGTCTTGGTAATATTAAAAGCGCGAATAAATGCACTGAAATTGTTTTAACGATTTTAAATACACATAACCAGGATGAAATCCTCTTTGAATCCGAAGGACTAACTGCCGGTAGATTCAAAGAAATAATTATTGCTGCGGATCAAACAAGAGATCTGGTATGAAACTACATCAAATGACACCCGGGCAAAAGCACACCACAAAAATTAATTGGGACGAAATCAAGCGCAAAGTAACTTCTTTGCAGGAAGTAATTGAACAAAAGGAAATTCTCTTGCCGGAAGAAAAACGTGCTCTCTTAAAGAAAAGAGCGCACGTGTTGGCGCTACGGGGGAACGATGAAACCGTTCGGCAAGAATGTGTCGAAATTATTCTGTTCCGTTTGGCATATGAAACATACGGAATCGAAACCGCATTTGTTCGCGAAGTATATCCTCTAAAAGATATGACAACACTGCCCGGTACACCCTCATTTGTCTTGGGAATTATTAACGTCCGCGGACAGATTGTTTCGGTCATTGATCTTAAAAAATTCTTCAATCTGCAGGAAAAAGGTCTGGGAGAACTGAATAAAGTAATAATCATATATAACGAACGGATGGAGTTTGGTATTCTGGCTGATGTTGTGGAGGGGACACAATCTGTGGCACTTAAAGAGATCATGGCAGCTCCGCCGAGTGTCATAGGGATCGGTAAAAAGTATCTGAAAGGCGTGACAAAAGAGCATATTGTTTTGCTTGATGCGGAAAGTATTTTAAACGACGAAAAAATTATCGTTAACGAAGAAATGAATGAAGAATCAATTAATAAAAGGAAAAACCAATGAAAAATTTCTTTAATCTAATGGGAAGCAAAAAACGTTCGGCAGAATTAATCAATGCCGACAAAGAGCTTGCCTTCCAAAGCGAAGAAAAAGAAAAACGGGCAGCGGAGTTAATCATTGCCGACAAAGAACTCGCCTTCCAAAGCAAAGAGAAAGAAAAACGGGCAGCGGAGTTAATCATTGCCGACAAAGAGCTCGCCTTCCAAAGCGAAGAGAAAGAAAAACGGGCAGCAGAGTTAATCATTGCCGACAAAGAACTCGCCTTCCAAAGCGAAGAGAAAGAAAAACGGGCAGCAGAGTTAATTATTGCCAACAAAGAGCTTGCCTTTCAAAACGAAGAGAAAGAAAAACGGGCAGCAGAGCTCATTATTGCCAACAAAGAGCTCATCTTCCAAAACGAAGAGAAAGAAAAACGGGCAGCAGAATTAATTATTGCCAACAAAGAGCTCATCTTTCAAAACGGAGAGAAAGAAAAACGGGCAGCAGAGTTAATTGTTGCCAACAAAGAGCTTGCCTTTCAAAACGAAGAGAAAGAAAAACGGGCAGCAGAGTTAATTATTGCCAACAAAGAACTCATCTTTCAAAACGAAGAGAAAGAAAAACGGGCAGAAGAGTTAATCATTGCCAACAAAGAGCTCGCCTTTCAAAACGCAGAGAAAGAAAAACGTGCGGCAGAGTTAATCATTGCCAACAAAGAGCTCATCTTTCAAAATGAAGAGAAAGAAAAACGTGCGGCAGAATTAATTATAACGAACACCGACCTCTCCAATGTACTGAAAGAAGTAAGGAAAACAGTGAATATCCTGACTGTTTCCTCAACCCAGATTCTGGCGGCCACCACTCAGGTGGCATCAGGAATTGCTGAAACAGCCTCTGCTATTAGAGAAACGACCGCAACTGTTGAAGCAGTTCGACAAGCGGCTCAACTTTCCAGCCAAAAAGCAAGCCGTGTTTCAGAGAATGCTCAACAGGCTGCTCAAGTAACTCAGAGCGGTCAAAAAGCCGTTGATGAAACTGTCAACGGAATGGATGATATTCAAAACCAAATGGAGGCAGTTGCAAATACCATTGTTCGCTTGAGCGAACAGAGCCAGCAGATTGGCGGCATCATTGCTACAGTTACCGACGTAGCCGATCAATCAAATTTGCTGGCAGTAAATGCCGCTATCGAAGCAGCAAAAGCCGGAGAGCAAGGGAAAGGATTTGCAGTTGTCGCTCAAGAAATTAAATCTCTTGCACAGCAGTCAAAACAAGCCACAATACAAGTGCGTAATATATTAAGTGACATACAGAAAGCCACGAATGCGGCGGTCATGGCTACAGAACAAACCAGTAAGGCTGTAGAAAATGGAGTAAAGCAATCAACACAAGCCGGCGAAGCAATAAAAAATTTAGCGGCGAGCAGCATCAAAGCGGTTGAAGCGGCCTCTCAGATTGTTGCATCGAGTCAACAACAAGTAGTTGGGATGGATCAAATCGGTTTAGCGATGAAAAACATTAATCAAGCCGGAACAGAGAATGCGGTAAGTATGAAGGAAACAGGGAATGCCGCAAAGGATATAAATGAATTAGGGCTAAAATTATTACAGCTTGTTGAGCAGTATAAAATATAACGCTGGTTATATCGATGAAAACAAAAGAAGAAGAGTTTTTAAAACGACTTCAAGCAATGTTTCAAGTTGAGGCGGAAGAGCATATCAATGTACTCTCTTCCGGTTTAATCGAGTTGGAGAAGAATCCCCAAAATACAATGTCGCCGGAATTGATTGAAACTATTTATCGTGAGGCACATAGTTTAAAAGGGGCTGCCCGTTCTGTCAATAGAAAGGATATCGAATCACTGTGCCAGGTATTGGAGAGCTTGTTCGCGAAGTTAAAATACAAACAAATCTATTTCTCTGCCGATCAATTTGATCTTGTCCATAAATCGCTGGACGCCCTTTCGAAAATGATTTCCAGCACCGGGAGTAAATCAGTGAGTGATGATAGAGAATTAATAAGAACGTTACTCTCCATCGCAGATGAAGATCAATCAAATAAAAAAAAGAAAGAGCAAATAACAATTGTTAAAAATCGTCCTAATAAGACCAAGCAACAGACTCAGCGTGTGAACGGGGTATTGTTTGATAAAAAGTTAGTAAGTGAAGAAAAAGCATCGAGAGAAATCGCGCAAGGTGCGCTGTCTGCAAAAAGAGAATCTGCACAGGCTGAATCAGTTGATGAGAAACCATTGCACTTGGAAACCGTGAGAATACAAGCGTCAAAACTGGATCCGCTGTTTTTACAGGCTGAGCAAATGATTCAATCTAAAATAGCCTCTGTTCAAAGAACGGTTGAACTAAAAAGTATTTGTAATTTTGTCGGAGTATGGAAAACGGAATTAAGAAAATTAGATGTCCAGCGATCCAGCGATAACGGACTTCAAGTAAAAGAGATGATTCATTGGACGAATGAACGGCTGGATGAAACAGAGCGGAATATAGTGACCGTTACTCATGCAATAGAAAACGACCAGCGTTCACTTGGACGAATGATTGATGATCACGTAGAATCAATGAAAAATATTTTGATGCTGCCCGTATCTACAATTATTGAAGTATTTCCAAGACTCGTTCGTGATCTTTCCCGCACTCAAGGTAAAGAAGTAGAATTAATAACTCATGGTAAAGAGATTGAAGTTGACAAGCGGATTTTGGAAGAACTGAAAGATCCGTTGATACATTTATTGAGAAATTGTATTGACCATGGAATAATGAAACCGGAAAAACGGGTGGAATTAAAAAAACCGTCCCTGGGAACTATAGCACTCACATTTACAGTGATCGATGGCCGTAACCTTGAAATACGTATCTCAGATGACGGTGCAGGTATCAATGGTGAAAAAGTAATTTCTGCCGCTGTCAAAGCAGGCGTCGTTTCAAAAGAGCATGGAGAAAGAATAAGTACTCAGGAATCTTTAGATTTAATATTTAAATCCGGAATTACGACAAGTCCGATGATCACAGACATCTCCGGACGCGGACTGGGTTTGGCTATTGTTCGCGAGAAAGTAGAAAACCTTGGCGGAAAGGTTTTCGTCGAAAGTCAGCCGGATATTGGCACTACCTTCCGCCTTATTCTGCCACTCGCTTTGTCTACCGTGAGAGGGGTTTTAGTAAAAACCGCAGAACACTTCTTCATTATACCGACAGGGAATGTCGCACGTGCCCTTAGGGTTAGCAACGAGGAGATAAAGACGGTAGAAAATCGGGAAACTATTCTGGTCGATCAAGAAATTATTTGGATCATAAGCTTAAGCGATGTACTGGGATTACCTAATAGGACGAAAGCACCCTCGTCACAAAAAGGGAACACACCATCTTTTCCGCACTTCATCCAAATTGTTGTTCTTACGCAAGGTAATTATCGTATCGGTTTTAAGGTTGATGAAATAATTGATGAACATCAGATCCTTGTAAAAAAATTAGGCAGGCAATTACAAAGTGTACGGAATATAAGCGGAGCCGCAGTTCTTGGTTCCGGCACAGTAGTTCCGGTCATTAATGTTTCGGATTTGATGAAATCAGCATTGAATTCTGTTTCGATGAAAAGAATAACAAAAAATGAAGTACAGGAAGAGGTAAAAGTCTATAAAGTTTTAGTGACCGACGATTCAATTACATCCAGAACACTCATAAAGAATATACTCGAAACCGCGGGATATGATGTTATCACCGCAGTAGACGGTGTTGACGCGGTGACGAAAGCTCTCGAAGGAGAATTCGATCTCATCGTCTCGGATGTTGATATGCCGCGAATGAACGGATTTGAACTCACAGCAAAAATTCGTAAAGATAAAAAATTATCGGAGGTGCCTGTTGTTTTGGTGACAGCACTTGAATCGAGAGAAGACCGCGAGCACGGGATCGATGTTGGTGCCAATGCGTATATTGTCAAGAGTAGTTTTGACCAGAGTAATTTATTAGAAGTAATAAAAAGACTTTTATAACTGCAGCACTGAGCAGGAACAAACTTATAGAAATATTCGAGAGTCATAAAAATGATCAAAGTTCTCATCGCGGAAAATTCACTTGTCATGCAGCAAGTACTCAGACACGCAATCAGTTCAGATCCGATGTTGACAGTTGTCGGTGTCGCGTCTGATGGTGAAGAAGCTCTGGAAGCTGTAAAGCAATTACATCCGGATGTTATTGCAATGGGTTGGAAGATGCCAAAATTAGACGGTCTTGAGGCAACACGCATTATTATGGAAACAACACCAACACCTATTGTTATAGTGACTGGCAGTGTTGCGGCGAATGATGCGGCAGTTTCTTTTCGCATGATTGAGGCAGGAGCTTTAGCGATAATACAACAACCGCCGAGTGCAGATCACCCCGATTATGAAAAAGAGACACAGCAGTTAACCCAGACATTAAAACTCATGTCCGAAGTGAAGTTGGTTAAACGTATCGCTCGAACTTCAACAGGACAAGAGACTACGAAACCGTCAATCGGAAAATATTTTCGAGCGGAATCGGATATTCAAATCATTGCTATCGGTGCATCTACAGGCGGCCCTAATGTCTTGCAAACAATACTTTCCGGATTACCTAAAGATCTTCCGGTTCCAATATTCATTGTTCAACACATCTCAAAAGGTTTCACAGCGGGATTTGTTGAATGGTTACAGAATACAACCAATTTTCCATTACATATTGCTTCCGATGGTGAATACCCGCTGCCGGGACACGGATACGTCGCTCCGGATGATTTTCACATGGGAATTGAACGAGGGCCTAAAATTGTACTCAACCACAATGACTTGGAAAATGGTCTGCGTCCTTCGGTTGCCTACCTTTTTCGTTCAGTAGCACAAAATTTCGGTTCCCATGCAGTTGGTATATTACTCACAGGAATGGGGCGGGATGGAGCAGATGAATTGAAAATAATGAAAGAAAAAGGGGCGGTTACTTTTGCACAGGATGAAGAGAGCTCTATTATATACGGTATGCCCGGTGAAGCAATAAAACTTCATGCGGCAACGTATATTCTTTCACCGGAAGAGATTATAGTTGCTCTCACAGCGCTAATAAATAAAAATGAAAAGGTGATTGTATGAAAACTAAAAAGAATGTCGTAAAAGAGATTGATCAAATTCTAATAGCCGAGGACAGTCCGACTCAGGCTGAACAATTGAAGTATTTTCTTGAGAAACACAAGTACAAGGTACTTGTTGCTAAAGATGGCAAAGAAGCCATAGGAATGGTCATTGAACATAATCCTTCCTTGGTTATCACCGATATCCAAATGCCGGTAATGAATGGCTACGATCTGTGCAAAGAAATAAAATCTCGTGAGAAGACTACTAACATTCCCGTTATTCTGCTGACAGCCTTTTCTCGAACAGAAGATGTGATGGAAGCTATTTCTTGTGGAGCTGATAATTTCCTGACCAAACCATTTCGGGAAGAGTATCTTGTTTCACAAATTGAACAGATCCTTTCCGATAGGGAAATTCACAAAAGCGAAACGATTAAAGTTGAATTGGAAGTACTCGTTGGAGGTAAGAAACGGGTTATTACAGTGGATCATCAGCAAATACTTACGCTGCTCATCTCAACGTATGAAGCGGCAGTTCAGAGAAACGATGAACTGGTAAAGGCACAGGATGATTTAAGAAAACTTAATGAACGTTTAGAAGAATTAGTAACGGAAAGAACTGCGGAACTTTCGGCTGAGATAGCCGTTCGCAAAAGTACTGAGGAAGCGCTGCGAAAAAGCGAAAAACAACACCGCGGCAACCTCTCTTAATCAACGAAAGAAATCTTGCCATGAACGCGATTACCGCAAAAGACAGTGGAGAGAGTACCCGCTACATCGGGTGCCACGGCACGAAGCGTGTTGCGATGCTTGTGCTGGTGTGTGCGGCAACGCTACTGGCTGAAACTGTGACGCAAAGGAAAAGAAAATGAAAAAAGAGATCCAATCAAATGCGGTCACCGATCCGCCACTCCCCGAGCACAGGCCCTCGACTGACAAGAAAATACGTGTTATGCGCTTCGAGGTATCGTCTAAGACTATGATCCAGCTCATCCTTGTTGTAGCCTGCTTGTGGTTGCTGATCCAGCTTTGGCCGGTTTTCCTAGTGCTCGTCGTCGCTCTCCTGATCGTCGGGACAATGAGTCCATCTGTCAGCTGGATGGAGGCACGGCGTGTCAAGCACACCCTTGGGATCGTCATCGTTTTCACACTCTTCTTTGTCGTCGTGATTCTCGCCTTAATTCTGACGATACCGTCGTTGTTGGTACAGGCCTCGGCACTTATTGACCAAGAACCTGTATTCCGTGCACAACTTTCGGATTATCTCGCCCGTTCCAATCTGACAGCGCCAATAGCGGGCTGGCTGCGGGACATTAAGTACGAGGCTATATCGAGTGCCATCAGCACAACGGTCCTCGCCATCTCAATGCGCATTTTCGAAATTACTGCGTATGGCATCAGCGCCATCTTTCTCGCGCTCTACATCATGATCGACCGCGACCGGCTCCGTGGCTGGCTTTTCGCGGTCGTTCCTCGATCGCACCATATCCGCTTAGCTCGCGTTATGATGAATCTGGAGACAATTGTCGGCGCTTACATTCGTGGGCAACTGATTACGTGCCTGTCCATTGCGATCTTTTCGTTCGTCCTTCTGGTGTTATGCGGCGTGCCAAATGCGTTGGCGCTTGCTGTGTTTGCGGGCATAGCAGATATTCTACCATATATCGGCGCAATCCTTTCTATAGCACCGATGGTCGTTGCGGCGCTGGCGCGTGGCCCGGTGGTCGTGACCGTTATCTTGTTGATCATGCTCGCGTATGAGGAATTCGAGAGCCGTGTGCTTGTTCCTCGTATTTACGGACGTGCGCTGCGCCTTCCGTCGTCTATCGTGCTCTTCGCGCTCCTTGCGGGCGGGACGGTGATGGGGATCCTCGGCGCGCTCCTCGCGCTCCCTATTGCAGCAACCATTATGATGCTCATCGAAGAACTTCGAATTGAGCTTCCGGGTAAGCAAGAACGGGTTGCAGATGTGGATCAGCGCGTCGGTGACGAGCGCGCAGAGAAAGAGTATCTGCGCCGGACAGTAGGTGTGCCTGTAGAGCAAGCTGCAGCTATTGCCGCTTCGATTTCAGATGATCGACGAGAGGAAGAAAGTCATCCGCCAGAGGCGGTCAGGACGACCATCGAGAGCGGGAACACCAACGGACCGGAAAGGTCGACGGCACTCACTGAAAAAAAAGTAGAAAAACAATGAACACGATAATCACACACAAATCACGATTGACTTCGCTGAAATTTCTGGTTCGCTCCGCTCGGGTAAAAGTGCAATAGGATAACTATTAATGGACAGTACGATCACGCAGGACGTGCATCCCGATAATGATGAAGCATTAACAAATAATTGAGATACTTGAGACCCGTGAGTTAGCCGGACCTTTTATTAATCTGCTGCATTTCTTCGTTAAGTTATCCCGGAAAACGCTAATCTAAAACTCTCTATGAAAAGAGCATATATACTCCTTCAGAAAGGATTAACTACTTTATCATCCTTTCGAGCTATATCCGATAAAACAAAACAATAGCAGGTTAACATGCTTAATGCAAAGGAACAATTTCTCTCCACACTAAGACCCGGTTAATAAAATAAATTAAAATTAATTGCATAATCTTATGAAAAAGGTTCAAGAACAAGAACAGGCGACTCACATCCTGGTTGTCGACGACGAACAGGACCATAGAGATACAGTTGCAGAATTGCTTCGGCGGAGCGGTTATAGAGTTACGACTGCTTCCAGTGGAGGAGCGGCTTTCAACGTATTGGAACAAGAACACTGTGATTTAACGCTGCTGGACATTCACATGCCTGAGATGGACGGATTTACCGTCCTGACACTTATCCGTGCTCACAAACATACGCACGATCTGCCTGTCATCTTTTTAACAGGGCATATGCGCGATGCCCAGGATATGGAACGCGGCTTTGAGCTTGGCGTCAATGAGTATCTTTATAAACCAATCGACGCTCGTGAGTTGCTTGTGCGTGTCCGTTCCATTCTTCGCCTCACAACGGCGGAAAAACGATTGCGGCAGTTACAGAACGATTATTTTTCCATGCTTGTACACGATCTCCGTGGTCCGCTGCTCGGGATTGCAGGTTTTTTGGAGATGCTCCTCACTGATCCTGTAATGAAAAATACCCAGCAAGAAATACTGCAGATTATGATGGAATCGAGCAATCATATGAAATCAATTATCGATGATATACTCGATCTCTCGAAACTTGAAGCAGAATATGTCAAGTTAAACACCACAGAGATAGATTTGCTTGAGGTGGTGAAACGTGCTGTAGCACGATTGCGGCCGTTGTTGGCAAAAAAATCTCTAACGTTAGTAATGAAACCGGTTTCATCTTCAATACAAATCATAGCCGACGCTAAAAAACTTGAACAAGTGATTGATAATTTGGTGGGAAATGCTGTCAAGTTTACAATGATCGGCGGCAAGATCACACTTACAACGACGTACATCGAGGGTCCTCAACAGGATCTCGTGAGTCGGGGGATATCCGATCCTGTGGCGCTCGTCAGTATCACAGATACCGGCCCGGGCATTCCGGCGAAAGAAATTGCTTCCCTGTTTGAAAAATACCGTCAGACATCTGGAAATTCAGAGATAACATTAAAAGGAACCGGACTAGGGCTGGCCATCTGTCGAAGTATCGTCGAAGCGCACGGAGGTGTAATTTGGGTTGAAAGCCAGGAAGGAATTGGAAGTACATTTTCATTTGCGTTGCCGCTGGGAAAGAAAAAAGAAGTGGCTTGATCGTATGCGGCATCATCGTTAACAATCCCAAATAATGACGAAAATAATCTAAGGAATGTCCTTACGATGTTTAAAAGATAATTGTGAACTAAATGAAAGAGTGCTTTGTAAAATAACACTGCGGTACTCTTGGGTATTTCTTGCTTGCCACGTTTTAGAAAGTAACTTGACAATTGCTAGTCTAACTTGAATGCCTCTCCGAAAGAGAACGTTGTGCGGCCGCCTCCCGAAAAAGAATTAACTACTTTATCATCCTTTCGAGCTATTTCCGTTTGACAAAATCATCGGTATGCTTGCAGACATAGGAGTCAATTATTTCGTAAAAATAATTGAAGGCTTTGGCGAATCATGGAGGAAAAAAGAGAACTCAATCGTTCGTTGTGTCTTACCGTAAGACACCGATAGACCACAAGTGTAACAGATCAAAATATAAAAAATAATAGCCTCGGACGCTCTTGCGTCGCGGGGTAATAACGAAAGAATGGACTAAAATGAGTACGATAATCACCAAAGACAATACGCAAATTTACTACAAAGATTGGGGCTCGGGTCAAGCCGTTGTCTTCAGCCATGGCTGGCCGCTGAATGCTGATGCTTGGGAGTACCAGATGGTCTTTCTATCGTCCCATGGCTATCGCTGCATTGCGCATGACCGTCGTGGCCATGGCCGATCAAGCCAGCCGTGGATCGGCAACGAGATGGATACCTATGCTGAGGACCTGGCGGAATTATTAGAAGCGCTCGATCTGAAAGGCGTTACGATGATTGGCCATTCCACGGGAGGCGGTGAGGTCGCCCGTTATATTGGCCGTCATGGAACATCCCGCATCGCAAAAGTTATTCTCATGGGTTCAGTGACACCACTGATGCTGAAGACGAAGACCAATCCCGGCGGACTGCCGATTGACGCGTTTGACAAAATCCGCGCTGGTGTCGCTGCCGACCGCTCGCAGTTCTTCAAAAACTTAACTATACCGTTCTATGGTGCCAATCGCAAGGACCACAAGGTTACGGAGGGAATGCGGAATGCGTTCTGGTTGCAGGGGATGCAGGGTGGTCTCAAGAACGAACTAGATTGCATCAAAGCATTTTCCGAGACGGATTTCACCGAAGATCTAAAGAAATTTGATATACCGACTTTGATCATCCACGGCGATGACGACCAGATTGTACCGATTGCGGCCTCGGCCATACTTTCATCGAAGCTCATCAAGAACGCGACACTGAAGATTTATCCAGGTGGTCCCCATGGTTTAGCAGACACACACAAGGACCAGCTCAACATTGACCTGCTGGATTTTCTCAAAGCTTAGTCTCGTTGCTCTATTGGACATTGTTGTCAGCGTTGTTGCTGCACGCTTGTTGGTTTTAATATTGAATGTAAAATCGAAAAAACACTAAAAAAAGGAGAATAGTCATGGCAGAGTTTGGATCGTCTTTTTCTGGATTAGCGAATAATAGGAAACTTACAGATACGGAACTCATCCGGGCAATCCGGTTCATGGTTGCTGCGGAGTACGAAGCGATTCAATTATACACGCAGCTTGCCGAGTCAACGGACAATAAAATCGCCATCGCGGTCCTGAAGGATATCGGCAATGAAGAACTTATTCATGCCGGAGAGTTCCTCCGACTCCTCCGCGAGCTGGCTCCAAATGAAGAGAAGTTATATGGAGAAGGGGCGGAGGAAGTTAATAAAATAATCAAGAAGTCGAAGTAGAACTCTGCTTAACGACTACTCAACAATGGTAACATGAATAATCGTCATCTGTTGAATGCGAGTGCATATCAATTACAATTGAAATCACAATGGTGCACCACATAAAGAAAGAAATAATGAGTATGAAAGCGTTAGTGTATCATGGCCCTGGTAAGCGGGCCCTTGAAGAAAAACCGATGCCTTCTGTAAAAGAGTCAACAGATGCTTTAATTAAAATCATTCACACGACTATTTGTGGGACAGATCTCCATATTATGAAAGGAAATGTACCGACTGTAACCATTGGGCGTACGTTGGGACACGAAGGAGTTGGAGTTATTCAAGAAGTTGGGGCGAGTGTTTCGAGTTTTCGCCCGGGCGATAAAGTAGTGATATCGTTCATTACCTCCTGCGGGAAGTGCTATTACTGCAAGAAGGCGATGTACTCCCACTGTGAAAAAGGCGGATGGATTCTCGGAAATACAATCGATGGGACGCACGCTGAGTATGTGAGAATTCCTTATGCGGATACTAGTTTGCACCACATCCCAACGGGTGCCGACGAGGAAGCTATGGTTATGTTAAGTGACATACTACCCACTGGCTTTGAGTGCGGCATCCTGAACGGTCAGGTGAAACCGGGGGACAGCGTAGCGATTGTCGGTGCAGGTCCGATCGGAATGGCGGCGCTCCTGACTGCCCAGTTTTATTCGCCTGCCGAAATTATAATGATCGATCTGGATGAAAACCGACTTGACGCCTCGAAGAAATTTGGTGCAACGAAGGTGATCAACAGCAGCGATGGAAAAAGTGTTGAGAAGGTGATGATGCTGACAAACAACAGGGGTGTTGATGTGGCCATAGAGGCTGTTGGCACTCCTTCAACATTCGATATCTGCCAATCAATAGTCGCCGTTGGCGGACATATTGCTAATATCGGAGTACATGGAAAAAGTGTCGAACTGCACTTAGAGAGACTCTGGTCGCATAATGTCACCATCACGACCCGCCTTGGCGATACCGTCACGACACCAATGCTTCTTAAAACTGTTGTCTCGGGGAAACTCCAACCGAACCGACTAATCACTCATCGCTTTCCGTTCCTCGAGATCATGAAGGCGTATGACATATTTGGAAATGCCGCAAAAGAACGGGCGTTGAAGGTAATCGTGACAAATGAGAATCACGATAGTCCAAGCTCAACAGGGGCAGTCAATTAATTAAAAAGGGACATTCAATTGCATACTGTCGGAAGTTACCTTGCCGCAAGGTTAACGCAAATTGGCTTGAAGCACCATTTCGTGGTGCCAGGCGATTACAATCTAGCTCTGCTCGATCAACTGCTCTCCAATTCAGATATGCTGCAAATCGGCTGCGCTAACGAACTCAACGCATCATTTGCTGCCGAAGGTTATGCACGCGCTCATGGTGCGGCAGCCTGTGTCGTCACCTTCAGTGTGGGGGCGCTCTCCGCACTGAACGGAATTGGCGGTGCCTACGCAGAAAATTTACCTGTGATTCTTATTTCGGGCGGACCTAACACCAATGACGCAGGTGCTCAGCACTTGCTGCATCACACGTTGGGTGCACACGATTTTTCGTATCAACGTAAGATTGCCGAACACCTCACCTGTGCTGCCGTCGCAGTTACATCGGCTGATGATGCACCCTTTCTGATTGACCATGCTATTCGAACTGCGCTGCGTGAACACAAGCCTGCGTATATCGAGATTCCTTGTAATCTGGCTGGTTCCGCTTGTGCATCGCCAGGACCTATTAGTTCCCTGACGCAGGCTGTTCCAAGCGACCCGGACACTCTGCAATCGGCTGTGGAAGCTACTGTTGCGTTCCTTGCATCTCGTTCCAAACCCATGTTGCTTGCAGGACCAAAGCTTCGTACCGCAGGCGCACAAGCGTCGTTTCTTAAACTCGCTGAAGCACTCGGCAGCGCAGTGGCAGTGATGCCATCGGCCAAAGGATTTTTTCCGGAAGACCATCCGCAGTTCGCGGGCATCGCACTCGGTGAAGTAAGCACCCATGGATGTAACGAACTTCTTGATTGGACAGACGGATTGCTGTGTGCGGGTGCAGTGTTTACTGACTACAGCACTGTTGGCTGGACATCAATGCCTGCCGCTAAAAACATGATCGAAGCGCGCATTGACAGGATTATTCTTCCCGGTCACGACTTCAGTAACATCCGGATGGCAGACTTCCTTTCCGCACTTGCCGACAAGGTACAGAAAAATCCGGCTACCATGGTTCAATACGCACGTTTCCAAGCCCTCAACGCACCTCAGGCGGTTGTGTCGGCACAAGGTAAACTGACTCGTCACGAGATCTTTGTGCAAGTACAGGCGATGCTTACGACAGAGTCGACGCTGTTCGTTGATACGGGAGATTCTTGGTTTAATGGTATGTATATGAAATTACCCCGTGGCGCCAACTTCGAGATTGAAATGCAATGGGGACACATCGGCTGGTCGGTACCGGCTTCATTTGGTTACGCCCTGGCAGCACCGCAACGCAATATAATTGTTATGATCGGCGATGGTTCGTTTCAGATGACTGCACAAGAAGTAGCGCAGATGATTCTCCATAAGCTGCCGGTCATTATTTTCCTGATAAACAACCGGGGTTACACTATCGAAGTAGAAATTCATGATGGTCCGTATAACAACATCAAGAACTGGGACTATGCCGGTCTGATCGATGTTTTTAATGCGGACAATGGATCCGGAAAGGGCCTGCACGCCGGCACGGCGGATGAACTTGCTGCAGCTATCCAGCAGGCCAAACAGAATATTGAAGGTCCTACCTTGATCGAATGCGCGATCGACCGAGATGACTGTACCCGGCAACTGATTTCCTGGGGCAGGCGCGTCGCTACGGCAAATGCACGGCCGCCGCTCACGAACGCATAACAGCGGTACGCTTGACGTTCATAAAAATCATGGCGAAAGTAATTAATATTTCATAAGGAAATAATTTTACGATGGCAACCTCAAACGGATTTAATACTTTTCGAATAGAAAATTTAACCGATGGCGTCTACGCCATTGCTATGACCATTTTGATTTTAGGAATTAAAGTCCCCGTTGGACTCGATTCTTCCAACGAAACCAAGATATTCTTCGCGAGAATATTCATCCCATTGATGATCTACCTGTTAAGTTTTCTCATTCTCGGGACATATTGGGTAGGGACTCATATTCAGCATCACTTTACCGCTAAAACAGACAGGATACTTCTTTGGATCAACATCCTGCTTTTAATGATTATTTCAGTTATCCCTTTTTCTGCAAGTTTGCTCAACAATTATACCGACGATAAAGTGAGCATTATATTTTACAGTATCAACCTTTTAAGTGCAAGTCTGTGTCATCTGCTTATGCTCTATTATTCGCGGAAGAAAAAATTTCTTAAGCCGCATGTGACATCAGTAGTGTTCAATAGTGTACGGACAAGGATTTTATTGCCGACATTTTTTTATTTGCTCGCTATTCCAGTTTCCTTCCTCGTACCGAAATACGCTGTATTACTATTTTTTATCCCGCTTGTGTTTGATTTAATCCCGGGGCAAGTTGATAAAGAAATAGAACAGTAACTCATAGAGAGGCACGCATGATGTGCTTCATAAAGCTTGGACACGGCTGCGAACAAAAAGGGCTAGATGCAAATTTGTTCAGGCTATAAAAAGGGTATGATTTCACCGAGGTGAACAGACAGCTGAAAGATATTCATTCTGTCGGTATGTTTCCACTATAAAGGATTAATTACTTTTTCATCCCTTTGCTCGATTGAATTCTTTTTTTTCAACGTCTACATTTGTTCTGTAATTAATAATAACATAGAAAAAGGAAACATATGAAAATACTATTAGCTACAGATGGCTCTGCGCATAGCAAAAAAATGATTACGGAATTTGCAGGAAGAACCTTTGCTCCCAATACCAAAGTACGAATTATTTCTGCTTATGATAGCTCTTTGTATATGATGAATACTGATCCAATAATGGGTCCATTGTCTGAATATCATGCTATAGTGGATGATTATTCGCAGCGATCGGCAAAAAAAGCAGTTGAAGATGCAGCCGCTCTTGTTCATAAAAAAAGACCTAAACTGTCAATATCAACCGCTGCTATCGAAGGTTCTCCAAAGAGTGTTATACTGGAAGCAGCCAAAAAATTTGGTGCCAATTTGATCGTTGTCGGCTCACATGGTCATGGAGCTGTTTCAGGCTTTTTACTGGGTTCGGTATCTCAAGCTGTGTCGCTCCATGCAACATGTTCAGTAGAGATTGTGCGTTAGTGGAAAAATGGAATATTCAACGCCTGATTTTTTTCTTAGCCATCATTACTATGAAAGTATCTATGGGGATACTTCTATCCTCAACAAAGGACAGGTTCTGTCTAAAAAGAATTAACTACTCTTTCATCCTTTCGAGCGATTACTGTTTCAAAAAAATATCTGTATGCTACCTGTGAATTTCAGAAGAGGGTACTGACATCCTCTCCACTCTTGACGGATTCATTTTTATAAAAGAAAGGATACTGTCTATGTTATTAACTATTGCTGTTATTCTAATCATCTTGTGGTTGCTGGGACTCATCACCTCCACCACCATGGGCGGTTTTATTCACGTTCTCTTGGTAATCGCTATCGTGGTCATCTTGGTCAACGTTATTAGAGGACGAAAACCTCTGTGACCATTCCATGGATTCAGGTATGGAAAATCAAAAGGATTATTTATGAACAAAGCAGTCTCGCTCGCACTTCTTGCCTGTGGTATCCTGTTTCTTATTCTCGGCATTCATGAATCGGATTCATTCAGCTCTGACGTTTCTCGTTTCTTCACCGGTTCGGCAACCGACAAGGCAACTTGGATGCTCGTTGGAGGCGTCGTCGGGATCGCTCTTGGGTCTGTGGGTCTCTGGCACCTGTCGAAGAAAAACTAAGAAAAGCTTTTCTTCGATTCCGAGATTAAGCTCCATGTTTAACGGGTGGGTCCAGCCGAACCGTTGGCGCTGTTGTCCCGCGCACTGCGATAGGATGATAAAGAATAGCTTGACCATGGGAAAGGGTTTACGTCAAACGACTAAAATCCAGACGGCCCCTCCTCAAGGAAGAAATATATATGAAATATTTTTATTCTACGGTTACTACACTTTATCTGTCTCTTGCTATATATGTGTCCATTGCTCAAGAGCGTAAATTTGAACTTGGTCGGAATATAGTTGAACCGATCCGTGTGGGTGCTATTTCGGAAGCATCGCTTGTTTATAGGATGGATGATGATCGTCATTTTCTGTTCCCAAGAAAAAGCATCGATATTTCCTGTAACTCTTCCAATAAAGTAAAATATGCCGGCAGCCAAATCCCGTTGCCGATATTTGATATAACCGGATTGAATTATGAAGAGAAATCCAACGGCTATTTAATTCAAATTCAATGCAGCAAAAATCTGCCCCATTTCGAAAGTTGGTTAAAAAGTGAAGGAAATGATACGTGGCTGTCCGTCACAATCGTGAATGCAATAGTCGATTTAACCGGTATCAAAATTATTAAAATGCCAAGATATGTTAAAGATGTATTAATATTCCAATCTCGATCCTCCGTGCAATTGACGTTCAGGCTAGAGGGAAAGATAAGAGTAGCAGAACTCTTACAGATCAAAGGCAGTAATAATATCCTTGTTGCAGTGCACATGATCGAAAGGATATACGCACGTGCCAGAATAGAAACGCCGCCTGTTATGCATGTCAGCATGACACGAAGAGAAGTATGGTGATTTCAATTGAAAGCGAAACTAAAGAGGTAACTGTATGGCAATATTCATCAGTTTCACCATTGCGACAGTGATCATATGGATCATCATCGAAAAATATCGCAATGTTCATCAATTGTATAAACAGCCGAGTCTTGAATCCCTGCGCAAGGAAGCTACAGAAAGGAATCCGCTCTTATCTCCTGCTGATCAAATGAACGCACTCTATCGTTACCGTATCAGAGAAATAATCATGCTGCGGAGGTTTGACCAGGATACCGATGAGATCGAAGGTGACCTTCTGCTGATCATCAATGAGGTCAATCGGTTGATAGTGCAGGAAGTTGAGGAGACGGGTGAGACGGACCTGCGGCAATTCGATGAGATGAAAGAATTTACGACAACAACATAGAGAGCTGCCGCTCTATGTGGAAATTATTTCTTCGGTTCAAGTGAAGCATAGAAAATCAAGAATTACTTATCTATTCATTATAATATAAAAGGACACAACAATGAGATCCTTAAAGTTCGTTGCCTTGTTTGTAGTTTTGAATACGTGTGCATGGATAATACCGCAAGTAGCACATGCGCAGCAGGGATCTGTAAGTTTTCAACTCTTCTATGATGAATTGAGCCCATACGGCATGTGGGTAGACTATCCTAACTACGGATACGTTTGGATACCAAATGGAGATCCCGGATTCAGTCCCTATGCGACTTCCGGCCACTGGATATTTACCGATGACGGTTGGACTTGGATTTCCGATTATCCCTGGGGATGGGCAGCGTTCCATTATGGTCGCTGGGATTACGATAATGTGTACGGTTGGTTTTGGGTTCCTGATAATGAATGGGGTCCTGCGTGGGTATCGTGGAGAAGATCTCCCGGTTATTACGGTTGGGCACCTTTACGACCCGGCATCAGTATAAGTATAGCCTTTGGCAGCGATTACCGTGAACGAAACGAACGCTGGACATTTGTAGGAGAGAGGGATATAACAAGGCCCGATGTGAGCCGTCGTTATGTCAATCGAACCAAAAACGTTACGATCATCAATAATTCGACGGTGATAGTGAATACACGAAAAGATGACAAACGAAACGCCACGTACATTGCAGGTCCTGATAGAAATGATGTTCAAAAGGTTACGCGCACAGTGGTTCCATCAGTTGTTATTCGAGAAAACACTAAGCCGGGGTATCAATTAAACAATGGCGAACTGAAAATTTACAGGCCTCAAGTGCAAAGAGGAAATACCAATGGACAGAAACCTGCCCCATCCAAAGTGATGAAATTGAATGATGTAAAACCCCCATCAGTAAGAAACGCGGGAAACCGGCCGCCGGACGGACATCCAGCGAAAAATGACCGAATCGCGCAGCCACCGAAATCGCAGAATGTTCAGCAATCGAAAGCGATCAAACCAATACCCGCTCCAGATAGAAATACTGGGAACCGGCAGCCTGTAGTAAATCCAATGAAGAATATTCGTACGAACCAGCTGCCGAAATCACAGATTGTTCAGCCGTCCAACAGCATAGGGAAAGAAAAGCAATCACCCAATGTAAATCCAAACAATAATAGGGAGAAACAGCCGCAGAATGTAGCTCCAACCAGGAAGAATGTTAAGTCGCAGCTATCGCAGCCCAGGACCAATCAGTCTATGCAAGATGAAAAGAAACAGGAGGACGAAAAGAAACGGGGTCGATAAGAATAGTGCGTTGCAGGCTCATCAACCTTCTTTCGTAAGGGATTAAGTACTTTATCATACTTTTGGGCTATTACCATTTGATGTAATTATAGGTGTATTGTGTTTGTCTATCGCTGCAGAAAATGAATTGAACCTCAAAGAATGATCATTGAACGGCTTATATGAATCTTTTAGGAAGAATGGAACAAGATACATGAATTGGGATCGCATAGAAGGACAATAGAAACAGCGGAGGGGCACAGCTGTGACCCATTGGGGGAAAATAATGAACGACGAACTAGCAACAGTCGCGGGTGAGTACGAGGAGCTTGTTGGAAAGCTGCAGGAGAAATATGGGATTGCCAAAGAGGAAGCGAGACATCAAATGGATAAATACAAAAGAACCGCCGAGCAATTGAAAAAGTTAAATCACGAATTGATCATAATGCAAAAGACTTTCCACAAGAAGAAGTCGGGTAGAATATCGATGAAGTTAAATGAGCCGTCAAGGAAATGAACGCGGAACAAACTTTCGAGTAATGCTCTTTGACAAAATCATTGGAATCCTTTTATGTCTTAGTAAAGAGTTGTTGTATGACTCTGAACCAGATACCGTAAAAATCTTTCAAGTCCATTCTCACGATTGAATAAGAAAAAATGGAAGACAACACAGAACACGGCTCAACAATTAAACGTATTGCGTTCATTGGGAATTACTTGCCACGCCAGTGTGGTATTGCCACCTTCACTACTGATTTATGCGAGGCAGTCGCTGCTGAATTCACCGATTCAACATGCATTGCCCTTCCCGTCAATGACATCGAAGCCGGTTATGCATATCCACCGCGTGTACGATTTGAACTGATGGAAAAGGATGTAAATTCGTACCGGCGTGCTGCAGACTTCCTGAATATTAATCGCGTTGATCTCGTGTGCCTGCAGCATGAATATGGAATTTTCGGCGGTCGTGCAGGTAGACACATACTCGCCCTGCTGCGAGAATTACGTATGCCCATTGTGACGACTCTGCATACGATCCTCCGTGATCCCGATCAGGATCAACACAGGGTATTGAAAGAAATAGCTGAAATGTCGGATCGTTTGGTCGTTATGAGTAAGCGCGGTTCAGAATTTCTCCAAAATGTCTACGGGGTAGTGCCGGAGAAGATTGATCTTATACCGCATGGAATCCCCGATGTGCCCTTTGTCGATCCGAGTTTTCACAAAGACCTGTTTGGCGTCGAGGGCAAGATCGTTCTGCTGAGCTTCGGATTGCTCTCGGCAAGCAAGGGGATTGAGAACGTCATCGCTGCTTTACCCGCTATTGTGAATCGCTATCCGAATGTCGTCTACATTATTCTCGGTGCAACTCATCCTCATGTCATTCAACATGAAGGTGAGACGTATCGGCTGTCGCTTCAATGGATGGCTCAGGAAAAAGGCGTAGAAGGTCATGTGATGTTCTATAACAGGTTTGTCAGCTTGGAGGAACTTGTCGAATTCATAGGTGCAGCGGATATTTACATCACACCGTATCTCAATGCAGCGCAGATCACTTCAGGCACTCTCGCCTACACACTCGGAGCGGGCAAGGCGGTGATTTCAACACCGTATTGGTACGCTGAAGAGATGTTAGCCGACGACCGGGGAGTGTTGGTTCCGTTCAACGATCCATCGGCGTTAGCTGAACAAGTGATTGACTTATTAGACAATGAGTCCAAGCGGCATGCCATGCGGAAGCGGGCATATATGTTTGGAAGGGATATGATCTGGCCGCAGGTAGCACGACGCTATATGGAAAGTTTTCAACGCGCCCGATCCGAACGTCGGCATTTCAGCCGTCCCGGATTTATCGTTAAAGCGCTGGATGAAGCTCCGGGTGAGCTTCCCCCATTAAAGCTGGATCACCTGCGTCACCTCACGGATGAGACGGGCATCTTGCAGCATGCAAATTTCACGGTACCGAACTACCGCGAGGGTTATACCACCGACGACAATGCCCGCGCCTTGATGATTATCCCTCTTCTGGAAGATCTGGGAAGTGAAGAGGCATTCAAACTTGCTTCACGCTATCTCGCTTTTATTTGGTATGCTTTCAATCTTGAGACCGGACGCTTCCGCAACTTCTTGAATTACGAACGTCACTGGTTGGAAGACAGTGGTTCAGAAGATAGTCACGGCCGCGCTTTGAGGGCATTGGGCGCAGTGCTGGGCCGATCAACTACGATCGCTCTCCACAATATGGCCGGCTGGATGTTTGAGCAGGCATTACCCGCTATTCGTGATACCACGAGCCCGCGTGCCTGGGCATTTGCGCTCATCGGAATCCATGATTATCTGCGACGGTTTGCCGGTGATCGCATGGCAAGTCAGGTACGGGATGATTTGGCAGGTCGGCTGCTGACGCTATATCAAGCGAACCGATCGAACGAATGGCGATGGTACGAAGAAGGACTTGCGTATTGCAACGCAGTGCTTCCGCATGCATTGATTATGTGCGGTCACCTGATGACGAATAAACTCATGCTTGATGCCGGATTGGAGTCGCTCATTTGGCTGGCAGACTTGCAGCGAGCAGATGCAGACGGTGGATACTTTGTTCCCATTGGATCGAACGGTTTTTATAAGCGCGGCGGTGAGCGCGCCAGGTTTGATCAGCAGCCTGTTGAGGCACAAACCATGGTCTCTGCATGCCTTGAAGCATACAGGGTGACAGGAGACAAGCACTGGCGCAAGGAAGCGCAGCGCGCGTTCGAGTGGTTCCTTGGGCGCAACGATCTGAATCTTCCTATCTACGATCCGAAAACGGGCGGCTGTCGTGACGGTCTGCATCCCGACCGCCCGAACGAAAATCAGGGTGCGGAATCAACATTAGCTTTTCTGCAGGCGCTGCTGGACCTGCGAATGGCTGAAAACACACTTTTATCTATGGAAGCACAACCTCAATGAACAACCGACATCCGGAAATCTTTTTCCGTTATAAGCTTAATCCAATATTGACTGCTGCCAATTGGCCGTATCCCATCAATAGCGTGTTTAATCCCGGCGCAACAATGCTGGCGGATGGAACCACCTTGCTCTTATGCCGGGTGGAGGATCGGCGCGGACATTCACATCTCTGTGCTGCCCGCTCTGCCAACGGTGTAGATAACTGGCAGATTGACTCCCATCCGACTTTGATGCCAGATCCTGAACACTTCCCTGAAGAACTCTGGGGTATTGAGGATCCGCGCATAACGTATGTTCCCGAATTAAAAAAGTATGCTGTCGTCTATACCGCTTATACGCGTGATGGTCCCGGTGTAGCCCTGGCGCTCACAGAACATTTTGATTCTTTCGAGCGTTACGGATTGATCATGCAGCCGGATGATAAGGACGCGGCTCTACTGCCTCGTCGTATCGACGGTCGTTGGGTGTTAATCCATCGCCCGGTAAGCGCTCAGGGCGCTCACATGTGGGTATCGTATTCTCCCGATCTTCGGTTTTGGGGAAATCACAAACTGATGCTGGTAGCCCGGAAGGGTGCGTGGTGGGATGCAAACAAAATAGGCCTTTCACCCCCGCCAATCGAAACACCGCAAGGATGGCTGGTGATTTATCACGGCGTACGGCAGACAGCGTCCGGCTCTATTTACCGGTTAGGACTTGCACTGTTTGATTTAAACACACCGGAGTACTGCTTAAAACGCAGCAACGAATGGATGTTCGGTCCGGAGGAATCCTACGAACGGCGCGGCGATGTGGATGACGTAGTTTTTCCGTGCGGATACACTATTGCTTCTGATGGCGACACGCTTCGTTTATATTACGGAGTAGCGGATTCGAACATTGCTCTAGCCACGGGCAGCGTGCGTGCCATGCTGGAGTGGCTTGAACAACACGGAGAAAAATTTAATGTACCACCTACACAAATTATCGGTAAGACGATACAATGAGTTGGAAAGGCAATATCTATGAAAAGAAAAGTAGGATTATGGATTGACCATAAGAAGGCTGTGATTTTTAGTCTGTCAGACGACGGAGCCGAAATAAAAAGAATATCATCAAACATGGAAAAACATGTCCGGTATTCTGGCGGGATGGAAGAAGAATCGGCGGAGGACCATCGTGACAATCGTTTTACGGGTCATCTGAACAATTATTATGATGAAGTGATTTCATATATTCGCACTGCCGAATCTATTTTAATCTTCGGTCCCGGTGAAGCAAAGGGTGAATTGAAAAAAAAACTTGAGAATGAAAAACTCCATGGCAACATTGTCGGCATTGAAACGGCTGATAAGATGACAGATAACCAAATTGTGGTAAAAATCAGGCAGCACTTTATAAAATAGAGTCTGAGGATCTATTAAACATCTAAATTTTATTTTAGGAATAGCAAGTTACGAGTTATTTTTATGTTTGATAAAACAACTCTGAGTGATCGATGGAAAATAATCGGTTACAAGTTACCATAAACAAGTTGCTTGTTACCGTATCAGTATCCCAAATCCTACTTACAAGCAGACATTTGACAAAAATTCCGATATGCAACAAAGAATTCGGGATGGTTGCACATCATGGGTACTTCACTTTTCAGATAGTATTCACATTTCTCGTTAGTCCTTTTACCGCCTTTTTGCCGTAGTGTTAAATAATTGATTTGAATTATGGTCTTCCACTGTCTTGCCAATATCTTGAATGACCAATGAATACACGGCTCGCCTGCTCCGGAATTTCTTAGAAGGACACTTCCTATCAGATAAAAGGATTAACCCCTTTTTCATCCTTTTGGTCTATTTCTAGTTTCTTAAATCATGAGTATGATTTGTTGCGGTATGGAAGAAGCAACCCTGTAATTGTCATGGGAACGAAAGTTTGTGGAAAGAAAATAAATGGAACATTCCGACAATTATATTGAAGATCAATCCCGGTTCACTCGAGATTCTCAGTAGAGTATCGGCACAGGGTCAAAGAATCTTCCTAACCTCAATTTTAGTTCTCTGGATCTCTTTGATGCAATCTTCAACTGACAATCGGATAGTGAGGGATTTGTATTGCAGGTGAATGCATTTGATGTATCAAAACAACCGATGTATTTATAAAAACACACTAATTATAGGAGATACAAATGAAAAAAAATATTTACATTTTCGGTGCGGCCATATTGATTATGGTAACACTCTTTTCAGCCCAAGTATTCGGGCAATTTAAGGATAGAGGGGTTCGGTTTGGGATTGCAGCTGGATCTATGCAGGGATTGACAAAGATGACTGACAATGCACTTGATCCCACAGGAAAACTTTACCTTCGACATAATATTTCAGGCGACTTTGATGGTGAACTTTCCGGTATGTATGGCGGTATTAAAGGACAATACTATCAAACAGATATGTGGGGCGTCGAATATCAAGCTCTCTATTCACCGTACTCGTTTTATGACGATCAATTGCACCCTTATCTCGGTGCCGGATTGGGTATTACATACTACTTTGCAAATGTGACACTTCGCAATCCCAATGTTGAAAAGAATGGTTATGCAGGATATGTGCCGATTACTCTTGGAGCAGAGTATGCAGTGAATGATTGGCTGCAGTTTGATGTCAATACGAATTTTAATTATGCATTCACCAATACCATTGTTTCCACTTGGGTTCCAAATTCTAAAATTGGTTCTGGAAATGATGCATGGTGGGGACTCTTTGCAGGAGTAAGCTGTACTATTTTTGGTCCTGATAATAAGGCGGCAGAGAAAGAAGCAAGCCGTATAAGAAACGAAGAGTTAGCCGCTGCTGAGGCACGGCGTGTACAGGAAGCAAACGCTGCCGAAGCAAAACGTGTAAAGGAAGCGAACGCTGCCGAAGCAAAACGTGTACAGGAAGCTGCCGCTGCCGAGGCACGACGTGTGCGGGAAGCTGCCGAGGCACAGCGTATACAGGATTCGATCAAGACGGCGGCAGAGGCACAACGATTGAAAGACATGGCCAAAGCAGCACCACGGCCAGTGCAAGTGGTAGTACAAAAGGAGACCGATACCGTTTTCGTACTTATTAAAGGTAAGACCGTCGTTCTGAAAGGTGTCAATTTTGAGTTCAATAAAGCGACACTCACGCAATATTCTGAGACAATACTATGGCGGGCATATCGCGCGATGATCGCGAATCCTGATGCGCGAGTAGTAATTACCGGGCATACGGACAATGTGGGAAGTGACAAATTTAATCAGACACTCTCATTGAAGCGGGCGCAGGCAGTAAAGAACTGGCTCGTCAAAAAAGGCATTGCATCGAACCGCATGAGAACTGTCGGGAAAGGTGAAAAAGAACCTGTTGCCGATAACAAGACGGAAGAGGGTCGAGCACAGAATCGGCGCATGGAATTCTATGTTCAGTAATAGTTGAAGAACGAGGATTTAAAAAACGCACGAAGCAGATTATTCCCGCCCGAACAAACGATCGTTCGGGCGGGAGTGATATACAACCTTGGGTCAATTGAACAGACCGTCGAAGGATGGTCACTCACGCAAATAAAATTTCATCAACAGAAGGATATGACGCCATGGAATACAAAGATTTGAATGAAGAGAATAAGGAATTAAAGATTCAGATATATGAACTCTATGAGAAACAAGGCTTTAAGGACGGCAATGATTTTATTGATTGGCTTGAGGCCGAACGACAAACGGGAAAACGCTCCAGGTTAAGGCGTACGAAACAAATGAAAAATATTCTTTTTGCCATTGTTGGCATTGTTGGAATATTATGTGTTATTGCGGCGATTCTTTTAGTGACGCTGTTCAAGAAACCAGCTACGATGCAACTGTCTGAAAAGAGCCTGTCAGATCTGAAGGTTATGATGGTTGTGCTCGATCCAAAGGTTGATGAGAAGGTGATCGTCTTTGGGGATACGCATTTCGATTATAATAAATCTATCCTTACCGAGGATGCGAAGGCGATGCTGGATATGAATGTGCAGGTCCTGAATGAAAATCCCAAAATGCATGTTCGTATGGCCGGCTATACATCTGCGGAAGGCTCGGAAAAAGACAACCAAATCTTAAGCGAACAAAGAGCGAATACAGTCAGAGATTACCTGATCGAAAAAGGCGTTGCACCCGAAAGAATCACGGTAATCGGATATGGCAGGACAAAACCGGCTGTGTATGAAGTGAAACCCGGTGACAGTAACTCAAAGGCAGCGAAAGCTAACATGCGAGTTCTTTTTGAGGTTGTCGTGAAATAGAACGATCACCTGCTATTGATCCTCCAGGAATATAAATATCACACCGGTCTGGTGAAAATAGAAACGAACGGCGGCGTGGACGATGATACTAAAGTGAAGCGGAGAACTCATCCGCCGCCTATAATGACACGATGAGAGCCGAGCAGAAAATCCGCGTATTGAATTTTTAAGTTCAGTACTAGCTAAATGACAAAATAAAAGAAGTAGAATACTGGTCTCTCATAAAATATCTCTGCGGCAGATAACACCGGCCCGACCAAACGATCGTCCGAGTTTGGGGAGAGAGGGCTGCGATCAGTTAAACAGACCACCGAAGACTGGCCATTTACCCAAATCGATATATTTGAATAAGAGGTATAATATGAAAGCACATAGGAACGGTGCCATCGCGGTGGTACTCTGTCTCCACATAGGGATAGGCATTATGGCATATATGATCACGGCGAAAATATCCAAATCGATTCTTTACAAGATGCTGAAATTCTGAAAGAACAAACTATGGAAAATTTTTGAGGGCGATAATATGATAAATACAGATGACAAACAGCACCGTTCCATCCTGCGAAGAATTGCACGCCGTGTGATGATGGAAAGAGGGCTTCTTCCGGATTTTTCATCTCAGGCAACCGCCGAGCTCGACGGAATCCATGGACCTGCAATAAAAATTGAAGAATCGACGCGTGATCTCAGAAATCTTGCCTGGTGCTCCATTGATAATGACGATTCGCTCGATCTGGATCAACTTACCGTCGCCATACCAATGTCCGGAGAAGCTGTGAATATTCTTGTCGCCATTGCTGATGTTGATGCCATCGTTAAGAAGCAGTCGGCGCTTGACGATCATGCGAAACACAACACCACCTCGATCTATACTGCGGCGGAAATATTCCCGATGCTGCCTGAGAAACTCTCGACCGATTTCACATCTCTTAATTTTGATTCAGACCGTCTTGCCGTCATTGTTGAAATGATTATTGGTCCTGATGGATCGCTGAAAGGTTCGGACATATATCAAGCAATGGTACGTAATCGAGCAAAGCTTACCTACAACGGCGTTGCAGGTTGGCTGGAGGGGAGCGGGCCGATGCCTCAAGCAATCAACACGGTGAACGGTCTCGTCGAAAATGTTCGACTCCAGGATCGCGTTGCGCGAATGCTGAAATCCCTTCGGCATATACATGGTGCGCTTGATCTCGAAACAATAGAAGCTCGTCCCGTATTCGAAGGAGATGAGGTCAAGGACTTAGAAGTTGATAGAAGGAACAGCGCCAAAGATCTCATAGAGGATTTCATGATTGCGGCAAACGGTGTCACCGCACGATACCTCGCATCTAAAAAGTTTCCATCGCTGCGACGCGTTGTCCGCGTACCCAAACGATGGGATCGGATCGTTGAGATCGCCTCGGAGCAAAAATTCACACTGCCTCAGCAGCCCGACTCAAAAGCATTGGATCAATTTTTAGTGTCGGCGAAAGCAGCCGATCCTCTACGATTTCCCGATCTTTGTCTCAGTGTCATCAAACTCTTAGGCCCCGGTGAATACGTCGTCGAGCTTCCGGGCGGCAGCTCTGCCGGACACTTCGGTCTTGCAGTCAAAGATTATGCTCACTCCACAGCACCGAACCGTCGATATCCCGATTTGATTACGCAGCGGTTGCTCAAAGCAGCAATGAGTGGACAATCCTTGCCTTATACAAACGATGAATTGGTTGTGCTTGCAAAGCACTGCACCGAAGAAGAGGATGCAGCGAAAAAAGTTGAACGGCAGGTTGAAAAATCCGCGGCTGCCATGGTGTTGGAATCAAAGATTGGAGAAAAATTCGATGCCATTGTTACCGGTGCTTCTAATAAAGGTACATGGGTGCGTCTTCTGCATCCACCCATTGAAGGAAGAGTAGTAAACGGCTTTGAAAGCTTAGATGTTGGACAAAGATGCCGCGTTCAGTTACTGCACACAGATGTAGAGCGGGGATATATTGATTTTAAAAAAATAGAATAAGAAGCAAAGTTCACAACAGTACAGTGATTCAGCAGATTGAAGAATAAAGCAAACACAATTTACTACCATGGTTTAACCAGTTTGGAGAAATAGAAGGATTGCATTACCTCTCCGACCGCTTTAAGCGATCGGAGAGGTGTTTCTTAACGCTCGAAAAATAACAGAAGTGCAGAAGTGAAACAAGTGGAAAGTATGATAACTGACCCCATCGTCTCGACCGATTTCGTCGTTCGAGCCACTTCCCCTTAGAAAGTGGAAGAAATTTAAACTCATATTTTTCTCCCCTCACCGAGGGGAGATGTCCCGATGAACGACATTCATCGGGACAGAGGGGTCGCTATGGGCCTTACGCAACAAGTAGAACGTGTGGTATCTGATCCTTTCGTAATGCCGAAAAATATTTACGCTCTCCATAAAAGGATTAACTACTCTTTCATCCTTTCGGCTGATTGTTGTGTCTTACAGTTCTTTGTACTATAGGAAGCAATCATATTGATCGCGAAAGAGACGATATGTTGAAAACAAAATTCGCTAAATGTATTCTGCTTTGTGTTATCGGAATACTCAGTGCTCAAGCACAGTTGAGGACTACGGTACTCATTCAGTCTACGCTCGAGGATGAGAGTGTTAATATCTCTGTCGACAAGTCGATCTACTTTCCGGGTGACACGGTTATTCTGGCAATTCAACGAAACGATACTTCGACAGCGGGAATCATTACTCCGATACTTCTTATCGAAGGAACAACGTTCAAATCAATTGGGCGACGCAGGTACATTGCTTTTATTCCTCAAGCTGTAACACCGGGATCATATCCCGTCAGCCTTAGAGTAACGGACGCCGGGGGGCGGCGATTTCGGTATGAAACGGCATGCGTTGTCACCGTGGAAGAACACCAAGACGTCGAACAACTCAATAGATACGTCAGCGTGATACCCGATGCCGGCAGCAATAATATCCGGACGGCAGTTACACTGGATCGTGAGCAAGTTCGAAATCTCATGGTGCGGTTTCAACGCGACAGCATTCGGCTTGACATGGGGCCACAGTTTGTGAGAATAACAACAACAATACTGTTGCGAGACGGCATAGCGGCTCCATCGTACGAACGACGCGTAGTAACATATAGAAGTCATGGCGATCCCTACAAAGATCGCGCAATGTTTATTCAGTACCGTGCCGCTTACGGCGCGTTTGCCAATATCCGTTCCGAAGAACTTGAAAAAGTATTAGTGCCGGTAGATTCACTGCCTGACTGGGCAATTCTTGGCGTCCATATCGAACCCGATTACTCCATTAAAATCGGCGCAGTGGATCGTTCCAATAGTATGACACAATATTTTCGGGTGAGAGGCCCAAGAATCGAATTAGGATTTTCACTCGCCATTCCCAAAGTGTTGTACGATACACGAGCCAATGATACGATTCAATATGGTAACTACAGCGCAATGGTGCGGTTCTATTATATTGATCCAGGGACAGGAAATCGATTTCCTGTCAGCATGGGGATAGGAATGTTTGGAGTGAATTCACCGGTTGATGTTGGAACCGGTCGAGGAGGTTTTGCGTTGTCGATGTTTTTGGATTTGGCGGAAATGGTACGAATAGTCAATATCGGTTTTACAAAAAAAATTAACATTGGCCTGGAGTTGGCACCGTTTTTACCTATTCAAAAAAAGGGGCGATTGTTATTAGTTGCGCAGGTAGGTTTTTCGTTTTAATGATCGAATGCTCGCATCGAAAACGTGACAGCAACAAGATTATTGTTTGAGCTATAACCTGAGGAAATAAAATATTCTCGTTGGAAAAAACATATATATGTTCATGCGATGAACCTCATTATTTCAATGAATACCGTTTATCGAACAGCTCAGGTTGCTGCAGCTTATCACAATCGTTAGGCAGTTACCAATTATAAAAGGAGTTTGGTATTCTCCGAAGGCAAAGATAAAAATTCGGGAAAAGTAAGAATCAGTGGAACGTATAGTGTGGAGGAATCAGAATAGTTATCGAACTCATTGCTTCAGGCGTGTGCCCTAAAGATGAGATTATGCAAATCATTTCGAGAATACCAACCTCGTTAAAGATCGTGTTGATAGCGAATTCTTAAAAACCCGGTGCAACCTAATAACACCTTACATTTATGTGCCAGATTTAATTCAGACTCTTCGAAAAAGGATTAACTCCTTTTCCATCCTTTCGGTCTATTACTTCACAATCCATTCATTGGTATAATTAAAATATCGTGGGTGTTCGTCTTGAAGAGCCATAGATAATGATTATGTTATATTTTTCAGGCCACCGTAAACGAATTGCCGCTTGAATAAATGTGTTGTATAAGATATTAAACAAGGAGAAATGAAATGAAAAATACTAAATTATTGAACCCGTATAAACTGGGAAACATTGAACTAAAAAATCGAGTTGTTATGGCGCCAATGACGCGCTCCAGAGCTATGAGCAATATCCCAAACGAATTGATGGCTGAATTCTATGGACAGCGTGCTGCTGCGGGACTTATCATTACCGAAGGGACATCCCCTTCGCCAAACGGACTTGGTTATGCCAGAATTCCCGGCATCTTCAGCGGAGTCCAGATAGAAGGTTGGAAGAAAATCACAAATGCCGTGCATGCCAAAGAAGGAAAAATATTTGTTCAGCTTATGCATACCGGGCGCATCAGTCATTCAGCGAATATGCTCGAAAGTGCAAAAATTATTGCACCTTCTGCTGTGAAGCCCACCGGACAAATGTGGACTGATGCTCTGGGATTGCAGGATTATCCTGTCCCAACAGCTATGGACATTGAAGAAATAAAACATACAAAACAAGAATACATATCTGCTGGAACGAACGCAATACAAGCGGGGTTTGATGGTATAGAGCTTCATGGTGCTAATGGATATCTCATAGAACAATTTTTATCTCCTGTGAGTAATATAAGAAATGATAACTACGGTGGCAGTATAGAAAATCGCTGCCGTTTCTTGTTAGAAGTAGTCGGAGGTGCAGTTGATGCAATTGGAAAATGGAAGGTCGGTATACGCTTATCTCCGTACGGTGTAGCAAGCGATATGCCTCACTATCCTGAAATAGACAGCACATATAAATATCTTTCTGAACAGCTCAATCGCATAGGGTTATTGTATCTTCATATAGTAGACCATAGCAGCATGGGAGCGCCGGAAGTGCCCCTCGAAATAAAAAAGGCAATCCGCGAAAGATTTCACGGCACAATTATTCTCGGCGGCGGATATACAAAAGAACGCGCTGAAATAGAATTACAAGGAGGACTTGCGGACCTTATCGCATTTGGCAGGCCATTTATTAATAATCCTGATCTCGTTGAACGATTTGTGCACGACTGGCCGCTCTCAAAAGAACTTGATATGACTACATTTTATTCTCCGGGCGTAAAGGGATATACAGACTATCCTGTTCACGCTCATAGAAGAAACCTGTCAATCTGATTGAATGAGAAAAACGGACATCCTATGAAAGAACAAATCAACAAACAAATTATCTTCATCAAGAGGCCAGTCGGTATGCCGGATGAGAGTTGTTTCAAATTGGTTAGATCCGCAATACCTCTGCCGATGAACGAACAGGTATTGCTGCGGACACGAATTCTTTCCGTTGATCCTTACATGAGAGGCAGGATGAACGATCGGAGATCCTACGTCGCACCTTTTCAGCTTAATGAAGTTTTAACTGGCGGTGTTGTTGGAGAAGTCGTCGAGTCAAAATCAAATAACTTTATCGAGGGGGATTTTGTCGTCGGAAATCTCGGTTGGCAGGACTATTCCATAGCCGGCGAGAAGGAACTCCGAAAGATAAATCCTGAAATTGCTCCAGTAAGCACCGCACTGGGAGTATTGGGAATGCCCGGGCTAACGGCATACTTCGGATTATTGGATATTGGACGGCCAAAGCAGGGTGAAACAGTTGTTGTCTCAGGCGCAGCGGGTGCGGTAGGAACGATCGTAGGGCAGATTGCCAAGATTCACGGCTGCCATGTGGTCGGCATCGCTGGGTCTGACAAGAAAACCAAGTATTTGATTGACGAACTGGGATTTGATAGTGCACTCAATTATAAGACTACTCCTCATCTGAGGAAAGCCCTGAAAGAAGCTTGTCCGAATGGCGTTGATATTTTCTTTGATAATGTTGGTGGAGAGATTTCGGACGCGGTCATTTCCTTAATAAACAATAATGCACGCATTCCCCTGTGTGGACAAATATCATTGTATAATGAGGCGCAGATTCCGATGGGTCCGCGACTTCAGCCTCGCTTGCTAACATTCAGCGCTCTCATGAAGGGCTTTATCATTCATAATTATGAAGATCGGTTCGAAGAAGGAATACATCAAATGGGTGTGTGGCTGAAGGAAAAGAAACTGAAGTACGCAGAAACCGTGGTTGAAGGATTGGAAAATGCACCGAAAGCCTTCATCGGATTATTTGCAGGAGAAAATATTGGTAAACAGCTTGTGAAGGTCAGTTGATCGTTTTGAGAAGGTGAACCATGTCTATAATTGCACAAGAACACGAACAGAACCTGCTGCCGCCAGCTGATTTGGCAACAGAAATCCAGAGATTAGAAGAGGAGTTGACCAATGAACGTGATCGGCATCTGCGCACGCTGGCAGAGTTCAAGAATTACCGTCGCCGCATTGAGCGTGACGGTAACAAGTTTGCAGAAACAGCGATCCGTAAAATTTTGCTTTCGTTTCTCGATATCATCGACGATATTGAACATGCGTTGCAGTCGACGAGTGAAGACGAACGGCCGATTGCCGATGGTATCAAGATGATCCATCAGAAATTTCTTGCTTTGCTGAAGAAAGAAGATGTTCGCCCTCTCGTGAGTATTGGTGAGAAATTCGATCCGGAACTACATGAGGCCGTAGCTATGGTGAAACGTAAAGGGGTTGACCATGGCATTATCATTGATGACATGCGCCGCGGTTATTTCTGGAAAAAAGAATTGCTGCGTCCGGCACAGGTGTGCATTGCCGAATAGCTTGGAATTTCTGCGACAAAAAATGTTCACGACGCGCTGTGGAAACACCGCACTAAAGGAAATTGACGAGAGGGCTGCAACACAATGACATATAAAGATTACTACAAAATATTGGGTGTTGGAAAGACGGCGACTCAGGATGAAATCAAGAAGGCATATCGCAAGCTTGCCAACAAATATCATCCCGACAAGACCAAGGGAGACAAAGCCGCAGAGGAAAAATTTAAAGATATAAACGAAGCAAATGGAATTCTCAGCGATCCTGTGAAACGGAAAAAGTATGATCAGTTTGGAGCGGATTGGAAACAATACGAAGAAGCCGGACAACAGCCGGGAGGATTCGATTGGTCGAAGTACACGGGCGGCCGCGGCGGACGAGAACATACCATGAGTCAAGAAGAGTTCAGTGCGATGTTCGGCGAAGAGGGTCTTGGGAACATCTTCGAATCTATTTTTGGGCAGCAGAGCGGAGGAAAGGGCGGGAGAAGGAGCAGGGCAAGCAAAGGAGAGGACTTTGAAGCCGAAACAACGCTTACGCTTGAAGAAGCCTACCATGGTTCGGAACGGCTCCTGAAGATTCATGATCAGACAATCAAGATAACAATGAAGCCGGGTATTGCAGACGGGCAAGTATTGAGAGTAGCAGGCAAGGGCGGCCGCGGGTCAAACGGAGGCCCGAATGGAGATCTATACATCACAATCAGAGTTGCACCGCATGCAGAATTTCAGCGCCGGGGAAATGATCTCTACTGCGATAGACCGGTCGAATTATACACCGCCATGCTCGGCGGCAAGGCACGGATCAAAACAATCAAAGGAACAGTCGATGTAGATATTACCAGGGAAACACACAACGGCAAAGTGCTAAGACTTCTGGGGCTTGGAATGCCGGTCTATGGCACGAAGAACGAATTCGGAAACATGTATGTGACTGTTGTAATACAACTTCCCGACCATCTGAGTGAACGAGAAATTGAATTATTCAAGCAATTATCGTCGTTGCGGAAATAAATTCCATTTGCATCGCCATATATTTCCGCTTCGGCACGATAGATCGCACTCAAAACCATTATGATTAATTTGGCAGATGTATAGCATGCTGTGCCATGAATAAATCGGAGTAGTTCACTAATGTTGGTTTTTCTTTTTGAAATCCCCAGTTCCTCCTTCATTATAAAAATACAGCCTCCATAAAAGTTTACCTAAATATTTTAATATTTTATATATTTTTTATATATATTTTATTGATTTTTGATTTTTTTTTACGAATTTTATAAGAGGAATGGGGCATTGTGCCAAGAAATTGACCCGTTAAATGAAAAAGATCAGAATACTCCTCGTTGAAGATAATCGCGTTTTACGAGATGGACTTATTGCCTTGCTCAATAAACAGCCGGATATGAAAGTTGTGGCTGCTATCGGAAGCGGGAATAATGTTCTCAAGACTATACGTGAAGTAAAACCTCATATTAAACTTTTAGACCTGGGTTTATGGAGCGAAAAACATCGGAGCATAATGGAAGCAGTGAAGAAAGATTTTCCCGAGTTAAAAGTGATCGGGATGGGCCTCGTTCCGTCGCAGACAGACATCATTGAATCAGTCGAGGCTGGTGCTTCAGGGTTCATACTGAAAGATGCGACAGTCAATGAATTTATTGGCACCATCCGATCTGTTTCCAAGGGAATAAAAGTTCTTCCGCCGCTAATGGCCAATTCACTTTTTTCCCATGTGGTCGAGCATGCGATTAAAAAAGGGAAGAAAACCTTAACCGCTGCAATACAGATGACGAAGCGTGAACGTGAAATCATTGCAGTGATTGCCGACGGCATGAGCAACAAAGAAATTGCCCAGCAGCTCAACATCGCTACCCATACAGTGAAAAGCCATGTTCATAACATCATGGAAAAGTTGGCATTACATAGCCGCTTGCAGATAGCAAAGTATACCCGCGACGAAACGACAAACTAGTTCTATACATTCTCCCTCGCTTAAGTAATTTCCCCAAAACTCTTGTCACAGTATCCTTCCACTCTCATTGAAGGACGGTTTCTGCCCTAAAAGGATTAATCCTTTTGGATTAATCCTTTTTTCATCCTTTTGGATTAGTGTTTTGTCGAAAAGAATATTCTATAATTTGATGAAATGTAGCGGCAAAGTACAAAACTCTCTTTTTAAGAGAAATGGTTGATTTTGAACTCGTAAGCGAAACAATACTGACCGTATGGAGAAAATATCATGAAGAAAAAAGAAGCAGCATCTCAACGTAAAACCCTTCCGAAAGCTCCCACAAGTATTCAGGGATTAGATGAAATCACGGGCGGGGGATTGCCAAAAGGCAGGCCGACGCTTGTGTGCGGTGGCGCAGGTTGCGGGAAAACCCTTTTTGCCATGGAGTTTCTCGTCCGCGGAGCAATACAGTATAATGAACCAGGCGTCTTTATTTCGTTCGAGGAAACAGAGCAAGAACTTACGGCAAATGTTGCTTCGTTGGGATTCGATTTGGACGACCTTGTAAAGCGTAAAAAGATTTGGCTTGAGCATGTTCACATTGAACGAAATGAAGTCGAACAAAGCGGTGAATACGATTTGGAAGGTTTGTTTATCAGGATCCATCATGCAATTGAGAGTGTCGGCGCTAAGCGAGTTGTACTGGATACGGTCGAGTCGCTCTTTTCAGAATTGCCAAGCCCTCTGATCCTGCGTGCTGAACTGCGCCGGCTATTCCGATGGCTGAAAAGGAAAGGTGTCACAACAATCATTACTGCTGAGCGGGGCGATGGTACCTTAACGCGTCAGGGTTTGGAAGAGTACGTATCCGATTGTGTCATTCTGCTCGATCATCGCGTGACCGATCAATCATCCATACGGCGGCTGCGTGTTGTTAAATATCGCGGTTCAACGCATGGTACGAACGAGTATCCCTTTCTTATAGATGAAGACGGCTTTTCCGTTTTGCCTGTCACTTCCCTGGGGTTGAATTACTCTTCATCCAACGGAAGAATCTCCACCGGTATTCCGCGTCTCGACACCATGCTTTCCGGGAAAGGGTACTTCCGCGGCAGCACAGTGCTTGTTTCAGGCACCGCCGGTACAGGCAAGACGAGCATTGCAGCGAAATTTGTTGAAGAGGCATGCAAGAGGGGAGAACGCGTTCTCTATTTTACATTCGAAGAATCTCCAAATCAGCTTGTGCGCAATATGCGTTCCATTGGAATAAATTTAGAACTATGGGTGAAGAAGGGGTTGCTCCAGTTTCATGCAACACGCCCGACACACTATGGCCTGGAAACTCACCTGACGACAAGTATTAAACTTATCAACAACTTTAGCCCTCAAGTCGTTATCCTCGATCCGATTAATGCATTTGTGACGGGTGAGAACCACGTTGAGGTCAAAACAATGCTCCTGCGACTCGTAGATTTTCTGAAGATGAAACGGATCACAGCATTTTTCACAAGTCTCAATTCAGCCGGTGAAAATTTTGAGATTACTGATGTTTACATCTCATCCTTGATAGATACATGGCTGCTTCTACGTGATATTGAAATTGGGGGAGAACGTAACAGAGGATTGTATGTGCTGAAATCCCGTGGTATGGAGCATTCCAATCAGATTCGTGAATTTAAATTGACAAACCACGGTATCGAACTGCTTGATGTCTATGTTGGTCCGGGCGGTGTGTTGACCGGTTCGGCACGATTATCACAAGAGTCGCAAGACGATGCGGAACAATTATTGCATCAGCAGGAAATCGTACGCAAACAAATTGGAATAGAGCGTAAGCGTGAAGCAATGGAAGCACAGATTAATTTGCTTCGATCTGAATTCGAAGGTGAAGAATTAGAAGCGCTCAAAGTTATTGGCATTGAAAAAGCAAGAGGTGATCGTTTAACTCAGGACAAGGCAAAAATGGCGAAGAGTCGTAAAGGCGATGTTTCACTAAAAATAGCCGGTACAAACAAGAATAAAATGAAAGTTTAAAGGAACGTACAATGAAAAACAAACAGGAAAAATCAAAAACCAGCCGGTGGAAAAAAAAGCCAGCCAAAGTAAAAAGCGAAAAATGGATCTTACGTTTATACATTGCCGGGCAGACTCCTAAATGCGTCATTGCTTTTAACAATCTCAAATTAATTTGTGATGAACAATTAAAGGGTAAATACCAATTAGAAGTGATAGACCTTCTGAAGAAGCCGCAGCTCGCCCGTGATAATCAAATCCTTGCCATCCCAACGTTAGTACGTAAATTACCCTTACCAATGCGGAACATCATTGGCGATCTATCTAATACAGAACGTGTGTTGGTGGGATTGGACCTCGTAGAGCATAGCGTCATGTTGAATAAGTAAAAATTCGCAGCAGCGGATAAGAATCAAAATCCCCAAAAACAACAACAGGAGAAGATCATGAGTAAAGGTCAAAGCAGTAAAAAAAGTTCTAAAAAAGCGCCGGCGAAAACAATGCAGGAAAAAAAAGCAGCTAAAAGAGAGAAGAAAAATGAAATCAAGAACCAAGGACTCAACATACAACAGTAAGAGTGTTCTCTGAACCTTGCGATTCTGTTTTTAACTATCTCCGCATGAAAATATGGTGCTTAAGATTGTGAGATCATTATCGAATTAAACAGATAACCATTACGATTAACAGCTGTTATGCAAGCATGGAATAAGGGGACTGTCATTCCTGCCGATTTTGTGTTTTGAACATCCCGATTGATTATATCAATCGGGACGGGAATAACAAACTCATCAATGAAAAAAATTAGAATACTCGTTGTTGAAGATAACCGCGTTTTACGAGACGGTCTTGTAGCCCTGCTCAATAAACAGCCAGATATGAGAGTCGTGGCTGCTATTGGAAGCGGTACTAATGTTCTGAAGACTCTACGCGAAGTAAATCCTCATATTCAACTTTTGGACTTAGGTTTATGGAGCGATAAACAGCGGAGTGTACTGGAAGGAGTGAAGAGAGATTTTCCCGAGTTAAAAGTGATCGGGATGGGCCTCCTTCCCTCGCAGACGGACATCATCGAGTCGGTCGAAGCTGGTGCTTCAGGGTTCATACTGAAAGATGCAACGGTGAAGGAATTTCTGGGTACCATTCGGACGGTTTCCAAAGGAATTAAAGTTCTTCCGCCGTCGCTGACCGGGTCGTTGTTTTCACATATTATCGAATATGCATTGAAAGAAGGAAAAGGAAAATTACCTTCAGCAGTGCGGATGACAGAGCGTGAGCGTGAAATCATGGCAGTGATTGCCGATGGTTTGAGCAACAAAGAAATTGCCCAGCAACTCAATATTGCTACCCACACAGTGAAAAGCCATGTGCATAACGTCATGGAAAAGCTGGCATTACATAGCCGTCTTCAGATTGCAAACTATTCCAACAACAAAGATATTTTCTAACAATTACTCCAGCGTACCTTGTCTCACTATCTTACAAAAGAATTAATTCCTTTTTCATCCTTTTGGAGTATTTCCTGTTCACCAAATTGTCAACATACTTATTTCCAGTTGAAAATTATTCTGTATGAAGGACGAAGGGGATAAAGGTTATGGAAGATCACCAGGGTTTTGAACAGTCAGCTATACCGCATATGACTCTTTTACAAAACTATGCAATGCATCTAACGAATAATTCTGAGAATGCGAAAGACCTGTTGCAAGATACATATCTGAAAGCGTACCGGTTCTGGAACAACTATGAGGAAGGTACCAACATCAAGGCATGGTTATATCAAATTATGAAAAATTCATACATCAATAATTACAGGAAAAAAATTAAGGAACCGAATAAAGTTGAGTATGATGAAAACCGCTTTTGTTACAAAGCATTTCATGACGGATCGTTTGACCATACCTATCTCAAGGTAAAGCACTCTGATGAAATGTTTGAAGATGAGATTGCGCATTCTCTTGAAGCATTGCCTCATATTTTTAAGACAGTCATCATTCTCAGTGATGTTGAAGAACTCACGTATGATGAAATCGCTCGAATGGTTGCTTGTCCTGTCGGTACCGTACGTTCCAGGCTGCACAGGGGTCGAAGAATGTTGCAAAAAAGACTCTTCAATTATGCGAAAGATAATGGATATATAGCAAAAAAGGGATCAAGCGCACTAAACCCAATGTCCTGTGTTCTTGCATCCGCTATAAAATCTCATACTACGATGCAGAGGGATTAATTCCTTTTTCATCCTTTTGAACTATTTCTCATAATCAAAATCATTGGTATGCTTTTTCTCATAAAGAGAGTTACAAATCGTTTATTCTGAATGAATTGAAGAGATAATTCACTATGGAAAATAAAAGTTATCAAATACATCGTGACGGCAATAGTTCATCTCCGTTAAGAGAAATTCGCCAGGTAGTGAAGGATTGGGTAGCGAGACTGCGGCCATATAGTCAGGACTCAGAAATCTCTGAACACGGAAATCATAACCAAAATTCAAACAATCAGGAGAATGAAAATTCAGACGCTGTCTTCATCGGGTGGCAGAAAACACCCGACGGAGATGCTTTTCCACTCTATAATATTACAGTAAAAAATCATCCGTTGTATCGTTCTACCGTCTCGGAGCAAACTCTGCGCAAGGTGAATCTAAAAATTCCTCCAACACCGCCTCAGCAAAACTTTTCTTGAAAAAAGATTATGGGAAATAACGATGATCAGAAAAAAAACCTTCGTGAGGAACTCTTGCAGATTTCCCCAATACCGCTTTCTCCCTCAGGACAATGAATGAAGTGTGATCATGAAAAAAGACAATAATCAAGCAAAACACAACCGAGAGAGTTCAGCACCCGTTCCATATACCGGTCCGGGACTTCATGGATGGGAGATAGGACTCAACTCGATGAACCAATACTCCGATGATTCGCCGTATATTCAATTTTTTGATCAACGAGAAGATCAAGAGAAAGAATCGGATGATCAAGAATCTGATGCCCGCAGGCGTAAAGACATGCAGACTGCCCGGGATTTATTTGACGAGACCGAGCTTCGAAGAATTCACGATGCTGAGAATCGTTGGCAGGATGATGGAGGAGAAAGCGGAGAAACATTCTAAAGCAATAATGACCGCATGCATCAATCTATCTCCAATAACTTCTTGAATATGTATTAAAAACTTTGAGTAAGAAATCGAATCCTAACCTTTTCAAGGGTAAAAGAATGCGAACACTCAATTCTGTGAATAATATTGAAAGTACCCACAATGATTATCCAAGAGCTCCAGGGAACGGAGTGCAACAACTTGATGTGACGCTCATCCGTCCTACCAATTACACGGACGATGGATATCCAATCAAAACACGCATCGGTGTTATCCGCAGCAATACGTTGACACAGATCGGAACGCTTGTCCATGATCTTGTGAACGATCCTTTTCTAAAAGGAGTCTCGCTCAATATCCGAAAGATTGATGAAGCCATTGAATGGGTACCTGTGAAGGAAATTCTTCATCGTTCACACGCACCTGGAGTAAAATCCATTGTCATGCTCGTTGGTGTACAAACAAATCAGTTTCCGCGGGCTTTGGATATCGCGTCGAAGTTTCTGCCATATGGAATCCCGGTATTGATCGGCGGTTTCCACGTCAGCGGTACGCTTGCTATGATTGGTGTTACTCGCGACCTTAAAAATGCAATGTCGAAGGGAATCATACTTGTTGCCGGAGAAGTTGAAGGAGGACGGTTATCAGCGGTTGTAGAAGATGTTCTCAAAGATAGGGCACGACCCCTTTATAATTTTCTTAATCCCACGCCAGATTTGCTCAACGTTCCAATACCTCACATCACGAAAGATGAGTTTGAGAATTTTGCCTCCCGATTTACCACCATTGATACGGGGCGCGGTTGTGTCTTTCATTGTGACTTTTGTACTATTATCAATGTACAGGGTCAAACAATGCGGTATCGGGAACCAAAGCAGGTTGTCGAATTTGTAAGACAAAGTTATCGCGAGGCAGGTGTTACACACTCGTTCTTTACAGATGATAACACTGCACGAAATCCTCGATGGCGAGAACTTTTTTCAGAACTCATCCGCATGCGTGAAGAAGAAAAAATCCCTTTCACCTTTATGATGCAGAGCGATCTCGCAGCCCGGAAGATGTCCGGCGGTGATTTCTTTGAACTCGCGGCACGGGCTGGATGTAACCAGGTATTCTTTGGCGTGGAAAGCGTGAACCGTGAGAATCTCAAATCCAAGGATAAATTTCAAAACCAGGTTTCCGAGTACAAAGATATTGTTGCTCACTGCCACTCTCTGGGTATCACGTGCCATGCAGGGTATATCTTGGGACTGCCCTTCGACACGCCGGAAAGTATCAAGCAAGATGTTGCCGAGCTTCAACACATGATGTTCGATTCTGCTTCATTCTACATTCTTTCGCCGCTGCCCGGATCAAAAGATCACCAGAGATGGTGGCGGGAGGGGCGATGGATGCATGAGGATTTTAACATGTATGATTCGGCTCACGTTGCTGTAAAACCGGAACGCATGTCCGAAGAAGAGCTGATGGAAGCATATCGAAACACTTGGGAACAGTTCTATTCCACCAAGCATATGGTCAATATTTTGAAGATCTGGAGACACGACCACCACTATTATAGAGAGAAACTGGCGTTCTTCATGTGGTACCTGTATGCTTCCAGGATCGAGCGTTTACATCCGATGAACTGCGGTTTCTGGACTGTGCGCCGTCGAGACGATCGCAGGACAGGATTTCAGCGCGAAGCACTCATTCCGTTCTGGTGGAATCGCTCGAAAGTTCTTGCACTCCGATTGGGGGCGATGGCAAAACTCTTCTTCCAGCTTGAAGAAGTATGGCTCCGGAGCCGCCCGAAGAGTAGAATTGAAGAAGGGTTGTTCGAGTTGATCGTAAAAACAAAACAAGGGGTTATGGATTGGCGGGATGTTCAGGGAAAAGAACTCGTTGCACTCTATAAAAAGCTCCAAGTCGAAATACCTGAAGTCAAAATTCCCTCTGCTGTCAGACTCTGGTTAAGAAAACGAAATCCGTTTGCGAGTGCTTTTACCAGAACCTATGCTCATCGCATCTGGCAGAGATGGTATCTCTATCTTTGGAATCCTTTCAAGTGGGTCGAAGTATGGTTGTTCGAATGGGTGAATGGTCTTCGATTCCTCCGTCATCTTCTCGGAAGTGATCCTGTCGAAGACTAACACATTGAGTGTGATACATGTTCTTTTAGGAATCTTTAAAATTGATTTTTAAAAGAATAGTAAGTCTGCTAGCCGAATTGCATCATTCTCCATTTTTTTATATTTTATATTACTATGGTATTTCATAGTTGAAGGATTGGACACGACTTAAGTTGAGATTTTAAGTGTCGAATCCAGAAAGAAAACAAATTGCTGAAGTAGCTCAGTGGTAGAGCAGCGGTTTCGTAAACCGCAGGTCGTGGGTTCAACTCCCACCTTCAGCTCAGTGGTAGAGCAGTTCCGATGGATCGGGATAAACCGCAGGTCGTGGGTTCTGAGCCAAAGGCTCATGCGCCTCTGGTGCAAACTCCCACCTACAGCTCAGTGGTAGAGCAGTTCCGATGGATCGGGATAAACTGCGGGTCGTCGGTTTAAGTCCGACCACCAGCTCAGAAAATCAATTGAAATTATCGGGAAAAACCGCAGGTCGTGGATTCTGAGCGAAAGGTTCATGCGCCTTCTGCCAAAAAGATGGCAGACATGCTGGCGTAAACTCCCACTTTCAGCTTGAAGTCCCGATTATTCAATTTCAACTATCTATCAAAGGCAATTATTCTTCTTTGGCATTATTAGGTATCATCACTTTGAAACTTTCCTTCAGATGAATTTTCTGTCCCATATATGAGGATTGGTGCTATGGCAACAACAATTCTGGTCGTTGATGACGATGATGCTGTCCGGAAATCAATCGCCGTTGCATTGAAACATAAAAGAGGATTTGAGGTTCTTGAAGCAGAAAATGGTCTTGTTGGTCTGGAACTTGCTAAAAGGCAAATACCAGACCTCATCATCAGTGATGTGATCATGGATAATCTGAACGGATTTATGATGTTGGAGTCATTGCAGGAGGATCCAGAGACAGCCCAGATTCCGGTTATTATGATGACGACTCCCGCGCTCAACGCAGGAGCGTGGAAATCCGGTGTTGCGATAGAATATCTGGAGAAAGGATTTTCTTTGGAGCGGCTTATCGCGATTGTCGATAAAGTCCTGAAGATTCAACCAACACAAGAAAAAAGTTGCTCTTAAGCGATTTAAGAGTTTTTGGAAACTAAGAAAATAGCATAATCCAAATCTCATCTTCAACGCATCGACACGTTTATTATTAGAATTTCAAGCAGCAAAATTATTATCACTGAGGCTGCTTTTCCATTCACATCACTCTTGATCCCGTTATCAATAGTACTGCACAAAAAAGCCTCGGTTGTTGGCCGGGCTGTTTTCTTGTCTACCAAAGAACGAATCCTGTTCTGCGTGCCCTGTTATGCACAAGTATCCAGCTTCATCGGATGGAGGGTACCATGATTCATTTTAAAATCGATATAAAGATTGACATTACAATCTCGAAAGCGTAGATTTCCCGATAGTGGACATCTAGAAAATTGTACGAAACAGCACAACAAAGAACGAGGAAATACTATTATCCTACGCGTGCAGAGGAATTCAACTCTGAAATGAGATAGCATGGTTCTTGGGGAAATATGGCAAATATCGATTACCGCTTAATCCTTTCGATTGGGGCTTCCGCTCTCGGAATAATTCGCAAGGATGTAAAACCTTATTACGATCTCGTTCGATTTTTTCCTTATCCGATCCCGAGATTCTTCAAACTATTTTATCCACGACTAACCAACAACAACCATCCAGGAAGTATCCATTGGCGCAACAATTCCAGGATGTTCTTGTCCATCACATTACCCATTTCTGCAACAATACTCTAGGCTGCTTATGAATAAATGGTGGCTCGATATTATCCTTCTTGTAAGTGCAGGCGCTCTCTATATCGGTAGTGCTGTTCAATATTACTATATCAGAAAAGAACGAAAACGAGAGCACGAATTATCGCATATGCTGATCGATCTTCAGGAAAAAGAGAGAAAGAGAATTGCGGCTGAATTACATGACAGTATCGGTCAGGATATTCTCATCATAAAGAATTATGCACTGATAGGATTGCGATCAAAGAAAAGCCTGTCTAAAATGGCTGCACAATTACATCAAATATCATCATTTGCTTCTCAAACACTGGAAGAGGTACGGAAAATTTCTCATAACCTGCGCCCAGTTTTGTTGGATCGGCTCGGACTCACACAAGCGCTTAAACATCTCGTTGCAACGATTGCTTCAATGACTTCCATCGTTTTTACTGTATACATTGATGAAGTGGATAATATCTTTGACAAGGAATCCGAGATTAATCTTTTCAGATTAGTTCAGGAAGCTCTCAATAATATCGTTAAACATTCTCAAGCGAAAGAAGCTGATGTGAAGATCACAAAAAACGGTACAATGATTCATCTCGTCATCTCTGATAATGGCAAAGGTATGGTAACAAAGACGGCGGAGAGAAAAATGTTTGAAGGACTTGGACAGATAGTTTTAGCAGAGCGAGTGAATATGCTTAAAGGTACTATGAATTGTGTTTCCACTCCAGGAGCTGGAACAATGATCGTGGTCGATATACCTCGATAGAGTACAATGAGTAACGTTAGTCATATTCTCATTGTCGATGATCATCCTGTATTCCGGAGTGGTCTGCGCAGCTTCATTGATGCCGAACCAAAGATGCATGTCGTTGGCGATGTATCCAATGGTGAGGCAGCACTCGAATTTCTCAAAGATCATTCTATCGATGTAGTCATACTTGATCTGGACATGCCAAAAATGAACGGCCTGGAATTTGCGCAGGCAGTTGTGAAACAAAAATTTCCTGTTGAGATCATCATTCTTACCATGCATAAAGAGGAAGAGCTGTTTTCCCGCGCAATGGCTCTTGGTGTAAAAGGATTCGTAAGTAAGGAAAATGCGATAACAGAAATTTCAGAAGCTATACGGACAGTACTAGAAGGACGCTATTATGTCTGTTCAATGTTCTCTCATTACCTGATAAGGAGAAGCGGTCCACCGCCACCACTTTCGGACAAGGTGAAAGGTCTTGAGCTCTTAACAATAGCTGAACGAAAAGTTATCAAACTCATTGCAGCGAATAAAAGCACGAAACAGATTGCAGAAGAGCTGTTCATCAGTCCTAAAACCGTCGAAAATCATCGTACAAATATTTGTATCAAATTGGGCATTCATGGAAGTCATGCACTATTACGGTTCCTTATAGAGAATAGATCTCTTCTCTAAGGGTCATTGTTCGGTGAACGTGCAAAAATTAGGTTTTTTGTAACTACTCAGCATAACATTCAAACATAACAGTAACTCGAATTTATTCACCTGAACGTGTAGAACTCCTATGGAGTTCTGTATTTTTTTTGTTTCAAGAATTATAAACGTACAATCCCTACGGGATTTGTGGAATTCAGATTTGAGTGAAAGAACTCCGTAGGAGTTGCATGTTTGTAACAAAAGCCGACAAAAGAAGGAGAACTCCGTCAGGAGTTCAACACACGATGCCGATATTTAATTTGTTTTTCTAATTCGCTGAGTAGTTACCTTTTTTTAAGTAGAGATTTCATCCTCCCTGATACTAACCGGTCTCTTTCTTGTTCCATTTCTCGCTTAGGTGGGAACACCTAGGGAAAAAGATAGGGGAGAACTCCGATTGTGCATGTTGAGACAAAAAAATATACTGTGACAAAGAAATCAAGCCGACATGCTCTAAGATGAAATTATGAATCCAAGTTTAAGCGTTTTAATTGTCGATGATAATGCGAAAATGAGATCGATGATTGCGGATATCATAAAACACAAAACAAGTAAGATCTTCGAATGTTCGGATGGCATGGACGCACTTGCTGAATATAACCTTCACCGTCCAGATTGGGTAGTGATGGATGTAAAGATGAATTATATAGATGGCCTCACAGCCACTGGAATGATTCATCAATATTTTCCTAAAGCAAAAATCATGATTGTTTCTCAGGATGACACCAAAGCCATAAGACAAGCTGCATACAGGGTTGGTGCATCAGCATTCGTCGGGAAAGAAAACTTATTAGGCATCTTAGATACTCTCAAGTGATACGTACATTGCGGAGCTCTAAGGGGTAAGACAGCGTGAATGGAAATGTAAAAGTAATATTGGTCGGCGGTTTTAGTATCGTATTTGGTTTCTATGCTTTCATGATCCAAGGAGTCAACAACAGGATCATACAGATAGGAGATCAGAAAAGTTATTATACACAAGCGCGAATGAATTCAACGGCCGGTCTCAACCATGCTATCTACAACATGAAAAGTGAACAATACTGGTGGTACCTCAACAACGGATATTCCCTCGTCAAGAGTGCTCTTTTGGCAGGCGGTGATACTGTTTCGTACCTTATCGAAAGACCGTGGCCATTAGCAGCTAATGAAGCTCGTGTCACAGTAACTGCGAAATTTGGAAGTGTTGCGGCAAAACAAATTGCGGTCATTAAAAATGTTTCGATGGCACCCCCATACTCTTTCTCTGGATCATCTACTTTAAGGTGCCAGGTTGTAAAAGTGTACGTCTATCCATATCGACTCCCCGATTCCGAGCTTAATTAAAAAACTCGAACTGGCAAACACACTCGATCTTTTTCACATCACACTTCTTTTTTGTATCAAATAAATGTTGAATTCATTACAGAAAGGGAGTAGTGCAAATCGCACTTGTACATGCTCCTTTCCCCTGAATCCACCCGGCATTCATTTGCGTGCACATTTCTTCAATAATAGATATATTGCCCATGGCTTTAATGAAATGAGCTTGAGACTCCATAGTAATATTTTTATTATATTACTTTTACATACTATACAAAGTGTGTATGAAACAGTAGAATGAGAATTTAATGCAATTATCTAGTACGAACGAATATCGTGTAACGATTCGTGATAAGTCTGGCAATATCACACAACGAAAAATTGTCGCAGCATCAGTAGACCATGCAAAAAAACGGGCAATCGCTTTTATTCCGCATGGCAGCACAATTCAATCCATAAAGCAAAAGGTCACGTATCAATATCGAGTTCTCCAGGGCAGCAATACTATCGAAGGATCTCAAAGTGCTTATTCACGGGAAGAGGTTGTTCTTGCTCTTCAACGCTTGGGATTCAAGATTAAATCGGTACATCGACGCCGTAATTTTTTTACAAAAGCTCCCGCGAATGAAGTAGTGGGCTTCATTAAACAATCCGCAAAGCTTATCGAGCAGAAGCTTCCTTTTAATGACGTTTTACTACTCATGGCAAATCACACAAAGGAAAAAAATCTTCGAAGTGCTTTACGTGAAATTATTAATGACCTGCGGAATGGAATAGATTCACGAGAGGCATTTCTACGTCAAGCGCCTGTGTTTGGATATCATACAAGCCTCATGCTGGGAATTGCGACTAAGAGCGGCAACATGGAACAAGTATTTGAAAGTGTGGCACAGCTCGTGGAACGGCAGGCAGATTTTAAAAAGGGATTGAGCAGTTCCCTTATGCTTCCGGCTGTAACGGCACTTGCGGTGATTGGAGCGATTGGATTTTATGTGATGTATCTTTTACCTCAAATGATGGAAATGCTAGGACCCAAAATGGATACAATTCCAACACTGACCGCTTTCACATTAGAAGCAAGTGCATGGCTTAAAGAATATTTTATATATATTGCTATCTTTATCTTTCTTCTATGTCTTATTTTTTATTTGTACATCACTTCTGTACAAGGACGCTTGAATTACCATAAGTTTATCATTACTGTCCCATATTTTGGCCGCATTTTGCGTAATACGAGCATTGAAATATTTTGCCGGGTGTTCGGAATTATGTACACCTCCTCTGGCGAGAACATTGATGCAATTCAGATTGCGGGAGATACTTCTGGTAATCCATACTTGGCACATCAGATTCGTACTGTGGCGATCCCCCATATGCTGCGATTTGGCGTGGAACTCGGAAAAGCGATAGAAGAAACGGGATTCTTCAATGAGATGGTTATCTCGCGATTCAAAACAGGTGCAGAGACTGGCAACGTTAAAGCGACAGCGATTCAACTTGCCGATTATTATCAAATGGAAAACAGTTATGCCATGAAGAATTTGTCAAATGTTATTGAAATGTTCGTGACATTAATGATTACAGTTTCACTTGTTTTTCTTACACTTCTCTCAACGGAAACAGCAAATGTGCATCTTAAATAAAGATACTAACCATAACACGATAAGTTCTTGAGTATAGATCAGCGATCATACATCAATAAGAACAGGTAAGATAATGAATTCAGAGGTGTCAGAGACGACGGGTAGCTTTAAAAAGCACGACCTTGGTGATGCCCTTGTAGAAAAAGGGATAGTCACCTCAGAGATGTTGTCTGAGGCAGTAAAGATCATGAGCGGGGATACTCAAAAGACGAGACGAAACCTCCCGTGGGTCATTTATAACACGTTCAAGGTGGATCGCGACCTCTTGTATCTCGAAGTTGCTAAGTTTTATGCATTTCGTATTTTGGATATTTCTAAAACAAAGATTGAAGATAGTCAACTTGCGTTTATCCGACGTGAGTTTAATGCACTCCCTGATGCGATCAAAGATAAAGCCATCGAGCACAGCGTTCTGCCATTTTCCGTCGATCCGATTCGACCAGATCGTCTCCTCGTCGCAACGCCAGATCCCACCGGTCATGGGGCGGTGTCCGTTGCACGTGTATTTCGTTATGGTAAGTTTGAGATTTGTTATTTGCCCTATTCACAGTGGAGCGATTTGTGGAAGCGTGTTGCAATCGATCGATCATCCTATCAGCAGCACGCAGATGAGTCAAGTTATCTACAAGATGAAAACGAGGAGGAAGCGGAACAATACGAACAAGCCCTGGAAGATGAAATCAGCAAAAGCGGACTTGTTGACCTCGTCGAAAAAATCTTTGTCGATGGTGTTCGCGTCGGTGCGAGCGATATCCATGTCATTCCGCGAGGCGAAAGGATCACCGAATTTCATTTTCGAATCGATGGAAAACTTTCACTGTGGTTCACCTATACCGACGCGCGCGCAGAAGCTGTGTCCGCTGTTGTGAAAGATCGTGCAAAGAACCTTGATCGATTTGAACGCAATACTGCTCAGGATGGATTTGCCCAGATTATTATCGATCGAAAAACCGTTCGTTACCGACTTTCAGTAATTCCAGTGGTGGGAAAGGAATTGAAGAGTCGATATGAATCGATTGTGATCAGAATTCTGCAAGAACCCAATCTCAATATTCGCATCGAAGAGCTAGGGTTTGAACCATATGCTGAAGAAGCACTTCGCAAAGCACTGGCAAAACCGCATGGGATCATTATCGTCACCGGACCAACCGGAAGCGGTAAAAGCACGACACTCGTTGCGGCGCTGAGGACGGTCATGAATCCGTCCGTCAATATAATGACCGTTGAAGATCCGGTGGAATATTTTATTGATGGCGGACGCCAAGTGAAATTAAATCCCAAACTTGACTTCGAAGGGGCATTGCGGGCGATACTTCGTCATGATCCTGATATTGTGATGGTCGGTGAAATGCGCGATCGTATCACTGCTGATATCGCGATCAAACTGGCAAACACAGGGCACCTCACTCTTTCCACTTTACATACAAATGATGCGCCAAGCGCTATTTCACGGCTCTTCAAAATGGGAGTGGAACCGTTCCTGATCGCCTATGCCATCAATCTTATCCTTGCGCAGCGGTTGATGCGCCGTTTGTGTTCCAAATGTAAAGCAGTGTTGGAAGACGTTGATCTGGAAGCATTGGTCAAACTCGGCATTGAAGAAGAGGAGGCGAAAAAAATTACGATCTATAAACCCGTCGGGTGCGGTGACTGTGTTCATGGATACAAAGGACGTATAGCCATTCACGAAGCTTTATATTTCCGTAAAAATATTCGTCAGATTATTTTGAAATCTGATCAATTGGTCGATGAAGATGCTCTGCGGTCGCTCGCCATGAAGAACGGCATGCAAACGCTACGTGCTTCTGGCATTGAATTACTAAAACAAGGTATTACTTCGTTGGAAGAGGTTGCGACAGTGACTATGGAAGACGATTAGTCTGCTGAACTGATCCGATCTATGTGTTGTGTGGGAGTAAGGAACATGCTATAAAGAGGCAAAGTGAATTTAGGACAATCGATATTGGCGGCTGCTGCACTCATTGCGATTACGATTCTAGTGATTAGTGCAAACAGACTGATCGTTCAGAGTCAGCAAGATGAATATCGAAGTATCGCATTCAATCAAGCCAGTGAAATCGCAAGTGCTCTCATGAATGAAGCACTCAGCAAGAAATTCGGTACAAATGTAAACCCCGCGTACTATCAACCTCCAAGTGAATTTACTGATCCATCTGCGTTAGGACCTGAAGGATCTGAACCCAGATTTTCAGTTTCTATACCGGATACAGCTACAACTACATCTACTTTTCGTTCCTTAGGTTCTTATAATGATTTTGATGATTATAATGGATATGTACGGAAAGTCAACACTCCTGCCCTCAACGGATTCATAGCAACATGTACAGTGACCTATGTACAATCCGGCAATTTAAATGTTGTCAGTACTTCAAAAGGATATTTTAAACGAATAGTGGTAACAGTGCAACATCCAGTGTACCTTTCACCAATTTCTTTCAGTGCTGTAAAAACATATTAGTTATGATACCCTTTGATATCATCCAATCCTACATTATTAAAGGAGTAATCATCCTCATCATTCTCCAAGCAATGTTATTACTGCAAAACTTACTCTATCAACATACTGAAAAGGCGGCATTGGAAGGAGAGCTTAGTACGGCGTCTTTTACGTTCTCTTCCGAAATGAGACAGGCTGGCTATAATTCTTCGGCGACACCTTTTACGATTGCAGAGACAAGCAGGGTTGAGATAGTAGGAGACATCGATAATAATGGTAGTGTCGAGCAGGTCAGATATTATCTTGCACCTATGCCCACATCAACGAAATTCTTTTTGATGAGAACGGTCAATGGAGGAACGCCGTTCACAGCAGGAAAAAATTTTAGAAAGTTTTATCTCACATACTACGACAGTACCGGACACACGACATCCGATCTGACGAAGATCAAATCGATCTCTGTTCTAGCGACTATAGAGAACGACGCAAAATTTTATGGTGATTATCTCAGATCCTCCTGGCAAGCTCAAATATTCCCCCCAAATGTTAATAAGTAGATAGTGTTTGTTGCACAAGAAAAAGATTGTTCTTACATTACATTTAATAATTCACAATTCTTTCACATGTCGTGGGTTCTGAGCGAAAGGCTCATGCGCCTTCTGCCCAAAAGATGGCAGACAAGTTGGCGTAAACTCCACCTTCAGCATAATATGAAATTATTATCAATCCGCCTGAGGCGGTTTTTTTTTGTCTTTGATAGACCATCAAACATAACCAATGTCGTTTTTTGAGGTTGTTCTAATAGCGCTCGGTTTAGCAGCGGATGCATTTGCGGTATCGGTCGCCGCTGGATCAACAGGCGCAACGCGCGGGCATCGGTCTATGCTGCGATTATCGTTTCATTTTGGACTTTTCCAGTTTCTTATGCCTATCCTTGGCTGGCTGGCAGGTCTCAGCATTGAACACTATGTTCAATCCTTCGATCATTGGATTGTATTTGGATTGCTTACATGGGTTGCTGTCCACATGATTCAATCTGCGCGAGCAAATGATGAAGGCGTTATGCAGCAAGACCCGAGTCGAGGAATGATGTTGGTCGTGCTTTCGGTTGCAACGAGTCTGGATGCATTAGCGATCGGATTAAGTTTGGCACTTCTACGTGTTTCCATCTGGTATCCCTCAGTTGTGATCGGTGTTGTTACTGGTGCGACGTCATTCATTGGTCTTTTGCTTGGTCAAAGGTTTTCAAGACAATTCGGCAAAAGAGCGGCGGAAATAGGAGGCGTCTTACTCATTCTTATTGGTGTCAGAATTATTTTAGCTCACATTTTTTCTCTCTGAGTACTGCTATGTGCTAAAAGAGCGTATGCGAAAAAACGATTGATTGTGGGGGCATCTTTTCATAATTTAGTTCAGTTTTGTAACATTTTTTTCTCTGAAAGGATTTTATGAACGAAGGAAAAATAGTCCAAATTATCGGACCTGTAGTTGATATCGACTTTTCTGGCGGCAAACTCCCGGAAATTATGAATGCCGTAAGAATTCCAAGAAAAAATGTCGAAGGAATAAACGAAGATCTCATTGTAGAAGTTCAGCAGCAGTTGGGTGAAGACCGCGTACGAACAGTCGCGATGGATTCCACCGATGGTCTTATGCGTGGAATGACTGCCCATGACACCGGTGCACCAATTACAGTTCCGGTTGGTCCGGCAGTGCTCGGTCGCTTGATTAATGTGCTTGGCGCGGGCATCGATGGTCTTCCACCGATAGAAGCGAAAACATATTATCCCATTCATCGTCAAGCTCCAAGTTTCGATCAACTCGTCACAAAAAAAGAAATGTTTGAAACCGGAATCAAAGTTATCGACCTTCTTGAACCGTATACAAAAGGTGGAAAGACCGGACTGTTTGGCGGAGCTGGTGTGGGGAAGACAGTTATTATTCAAGAATTGATACATAATATTGCCACACATCACGGTGGATATTCAGTGTTTGCCGGGGTCGGCGAACGAACACGCGAAGGAAACGATCTCTGGTTGGATATGAAAGAATCCGGTGTGCTCGCGAAGACAGCATTGATCTTTGGCCAAATGAATGAGCCTCCCGGTGCGCGTCAACGTGTTGGCCTCACAGCGCTGACAATGGCCGAGTACTTCCGCGATGAGGAAGGCAAAGATGTTCTTCTTTTCATAGATAATATTTTTAGATTTGTGCAGGCAGGTTCGGAAGTATCTGCGCTGCTTGGACGCATGCCGTCTGCCGTCGGATATCAACCGACGCTCGGAACGGAAATGGGTGAACTTCAGGAACGTATCACGTCCACGAAGAAAGGATCGATTACATCGGTGCAGGCGATTTATGTCCCTGCAGATGATTTAACTGATCCTGCGCCGGCAACAACGTTTTCGCACTTAGATGCGACGACCGTGCTGAGCAGGCAGATTGTGGATAAAGGAATTTATCCCGCAGTTGATCCACTGGATTCTACTTCACGTATTCTCGATCCGAACATCATCGATTCTGAGCATTACAGTGTAGCGAAACGGGTGAAAGAAGTTCTCCAATCATACAAAGACCTTCAAGATATTATCAGTATACTTGGAATGGATGAACTTTCTGATGAAGATAAACTGACCGTGACGCGCGCTCGAAAGATTGAAAAGTTCCTATCACAGCCGTTCTTTGTTGCAGAACAATTCACTTCCATCCCTGGCAGGTACGTAAAAATTGAAGATACCATACGCGGCTTTAAAGGAATCCTAGATGGTGAGTACGATACGTTGCCTGAAAATGCATTCTTGATGGTCGGTACAATTGAAGAAGCTGTCGAAAAAGCGAAGCAGCTGCAGGCCGCATAATTATGACAGATAAGTCTTTCCATTTGGAAATTGTGACACCAAAACGCATCGTGTTTAAAGGTGAAGTCACAAGTTTTAGTGCGCCGGGTATTGACGGGGGATTTCAAGTACTGCACAGCCATGCGCCGTTGCTTGCATCCATTACGATTGGCAAAGTAAAAATTATTGATGCAAGCGGAACCGAGTTTCAATATGCTACTTCAGGCGGGTTTGTAGAGGTGAGAGAGAACAATGTCATTCTCCTTGCAGAGACAGCTGAACGTACCGATGAAATTGATGTGGAGCGAGTGAAAGCAGCGCGCGATCGTGCGTTGAAACGGATAGCGGAGAAATATCCCGAGACCAATATTGAACGTGCAAAACTTGCTCTCTATCGTGCACTGAACCGCTTAAAGATTGTCGGCGTGGAGTAATTAGAAACCCACTGAATCAATCAGTAGGTTTTTCACTCGTAGAGATCAGAAATGATTGCTGGAATTGAAACCTATAAGAACAGACCTACGCGTGCAGAAATATCCTTCGAAAACCTGCGCAGCAATTTTTCTATCGTCAAATCGTTAATACACGACGATGTAAAAATAATGGCGATGGTTAAAGCAAATGCCTATGGACACGGACTTTACGAAATATCCAGTGAGCTTTTAAAACAAGGGGTTGACTATTTAGGCGTTGCGGTTCTCGAAGAGGGGGTGTATTTGCGGGAACGTGGAATTACTGCTCCTATTCTTGTGCTCGGTCCCATCAATGCAGATCAGATCGCTGATTTTATAACTCATGATATTGAAATTACAAGCTCATCAATTGATAAATCGATAGCCATTGCCGCTGTAGCAAAAGAGATGCGGAAAGTTGCATCGGTTCATTTAAAAATTGATACTGGCATGGAGCGAATCGGTGTACACTGGTACAATGCTGAACGGTTCATCGAAAAATCATACGAGTTGGAATCAATCAAGATAAAAGGTATATTCTCGCATCTGGCAAAAGCAGAATCGGACACTGACTGTACGGCCCAACAGCTGAGTCGTTTTGAATCGATATTGAAGAGCATGGAGAAAAAGAGGCTTCTCCCCGAATTCGTTCACATTGCCAACTCTGCCGGGATCATGAATTATAAGAATTCACATTACTCCATGGTACGGCCTGGTATCATGTTATACGGATATAATCCGAACGGATATCTGCCGGATGTTACTTTTGACGGTAAAAAGTTGAAGCCGGTCATGACACTGAAAACAAAAGTTTCTTACTTTAAGGTAGTTCCTTCGCATACCGGAATTAGTTATAACCACACCTATAGGACCAACGATCAAACGCGCATCGTCACACTTCCCATAGGATATGGCGACGGATACTTCCGTCTGCTTTCGAATAAAGGTGTAGCCGTCATACGCGGAAAAAAATATCCGGTGGTAGGATCGATTTGCATGGATCAATGTATGGTAGATATTGGGATGGATGGCACGGCATATAACGGAGATGACGTTTTACTTTTTGGTGAAATGGATGGCTGTACGATCCCGCTTGAATCTCTCTGCGATAAAATCGGGACCATCACGTATGAGTTTCTGTGCGGGATCAGTTCACGTGTTCCACGAATCTATAGGACAATATGAATCGCACTCAGAAATACATCTCCCTTCTTCTCGAGCGTTTACCGAAATATGAACTTCGCTCGTACGAACATCAAACGATTCTCGATCGAATTCGTGATCGAGTTTCATCCACTCCAGATATTTATGCGGAACTTCGGTCTCTATATCAAGTAAAGGGATGTGCCGATTTTGCCCTGAGCTTGATGTGGATTGCGGACAAGGTAGAAAAGGATATTACGAAGGAGGAATCAACGATCGATGAAGAGACACATGTGTTCTCCAAGTTCCGTCAGGCGATTGGAGATGAATCTCCTTCTGGGCCAGAATCGGGTACTGCAGGAACGATGTTTAATCTTTCTGGTTCACAAGAAGCTGGATCAATGCCAACACCTGAATTGAATTCGGACTTCAATCTTTCTTCACCACCGGGTTTTGAATCAATTTCAACACCAGAGGCAACAATAGACTCAATATTTGGTGCAACGGTACACTCTCCTGAACTGAATCGATCTGCGGGCGGTGGATCGAAAACCGATAGTGAACAAGAACAGAGGTTTTCCCTGCTGCTGGAAAAGTTTTTAGAGTCCGTGCAAAGCGGTAATGACGACCGAACAAAGTTATTGTCTGATATTATCGATGAATGCAATACAGTGATTACCGCTGGTTCTGCGGCTGAAGATTACAAACAATTTTGCAAGATGCTTATAGAATTTCTTGAGTATATCTCAAATAACCAGTACCTCGATGATGTCCGTGTCATGAATATCCTTTCCAATATTCAAGATCCGTTTGCGCAATGGGCACGAAGTATGCCGGACAAACGAGCCGGCATCATGAGCACGGTAAACGATACTCTCCGTGATTTTAGAACTATGTTCGAATAAGAAAAATGAATCAACCTAATATCTACGCAGTAATAATGGCGGGTGGTGTAGGATCGCGTTTCTGGCCTCAAAGTCGTGAACGATCACCCAAACAAGTTCTTGAAATTGTCGGCTCTGGTTCTATGATATCCAATACCATCGCACGCATTCAGCCGTTGGTTCAATCGGATAAAGTACTGGTGGTGACGAACAAGCTTCAAAAAGATATCATCCACAACCAGGTGCCTTCACTGCCATTGCAAAATGTTCTTACGGAACCGCTTGGAAGAAATACGGCTCCGTGCATCGGACTTGCTGCGAAATGGATTAGCCGCAATGATCCAAACGCTATTATGATCATCCTTCCGGCGGATCATATCATCCGGGATACGGAAGAATTTTTATGCGTGCTTCGGCGTGCAGCTCACGTAGCGCAGGAAAGTAACGCGTTAGTGACGATAGGTATCAAACCAACGCACCCCGAAACAGGATATGGGTATATCCAATTTGAAGACACGTCAGATAAGAATCCGTATGCGGCGGATAGCATTTACCGCGTGAAGACGTTTGCCGAGAAACCAAATCTTGAAACGGCAGAAAAGTTTTTAAAGAGCGGCGATTTCCTTTGGAACAGCGGGATGTTTATCTGGAAGGCGAGTGTCATTCTACAGGAAATTGAAAAATATATTCCAGAACTGAGTGAACAACTGATAAAGTTAGAACATACGATCGGCACAGAGAGTTACCAAGCGACACTTGAACGTGTCTATGGTGTCATTCGCAGCATCTCCATCGATTATGGCGTGATGGAAAAGGCATCGAATGTTTTTGTAGCGAGAGGAGATTTCGGATGGAGTGATGTCGGCTCGTGGGATGAAGTGGTTCGTCTCACACCGATCGATGGGGAAGGCAACGCACTGCGCGGAACGGTCATCGCAAAAGATTCGCATCGAAACTATATTGACGCGGGCAACAAAGTGGTAGCGACAATTGGCATTGAAGATGCCATCGTCGTCGTGACAGATGACGCTGTGTTGATCTGCAAAAAAGGAAGATCACAAGATGTTAAGGAGGTTGTGGATTACCTCCGGCGTAAACAAATCAATGGACTGTTGTAGGCAGTTAACGATTCGTGTTCTGTGCTGCGCAGCAGCCTGTCTGCTTGTCAGCTGTGCTTCGACACCCAGATTTGCGGAACGAGGCGGGTCGCATTCCGGCGAACGCAGGCCGGCGGTGCAAACTGAACGGCCAATGCAGCAGAACTCGGGGAAAATTCTGTTGACACTCGAAGGAATTGCTTCTTACTATGCGCATGATTTTCATGGCAAACAAACATCGAACGGCGAGATCTTTGATATGAATGCACTAACTGCTGCGCATCGAACGTTCCCTTTCGGGACAAAAGTACGTGTGACGAATTTGGAGAATAACAAAACCGTCATTGTGCGCGTTAACGACCGCGGACCCTTTGTAGAAGGGCGGATGATGGATTTGTCGATGGGTGCAGCGAAGGAAATAGATTTGATTCGTACCGGCACGGCGCGCGTGCGCCTGGAAGTGTTGGAATGGGGAAATGGACAATAGAATACCTTGAAACGTACTTTGATTACAGAACGAGATGTGGTTGATGCTGCGCTGCATGGAATAAAAGTGCTGATGATTCAATCAAATGCTATCATCACTGCCGCCGCTCAAGACGAAGCGCAGAAGCGACACATTAAATTTTCTATTCAAACACAAAGTGCAACTATCTCGCAGGCAGCTTCTCAAAAAACAATTCCCGAACCATCGCCCCGGATAACTCACGAAAATACAATGACAATTGCACTTGGTTCTGATCATGGCGGTTTCTCGATGAAGGAAGCTCTTAAAATTTATCTTGCGGAACAAGGAAATCGAGTCATCGATGTTGGGACCGATTCAGAACAAGCATGCGATTATCCTGATTTTGCCTATGCCGTTGCGTCTCTGGTTTCTTCAAACAAAGCTGAACGCGGTATTATGATTGACAGTGTCGGTGTGGCATCGGCAATTGTGGCCAATAAAGTGCCGGGTGTGCGTGCGGTTCCTTGTTACGATGAGTTTGTGGCACGCAGCAGCCGCGAGCATAACAATGCCAATGTTCTTACACTTGGCAGCAAAGTGTTGGGAATTGAGATGGTGAAAACAATCGTCAAGCTTTGGCTCGCTACTCCTTTTAGCGGCGGCAGGCATTTGCCCAGGGTGAATAAGATCAGTGATGTTGAAAAGCGATTTCTGAAATAATTCCGATAAAAAAATGAGTTTTAAACTCTAAAACCGCTAACAGTTCGTTAAGGCGGTTTTTTCGTTAAAAAAGAGTAATTCAATGAAATTAAAAATCACTGTCAAACCGAATGCAAGAAAGAACGAGGTTACACGCTCCGCCGATGGCTCGCTTGTTATTCGCGTCAATGTACCGCCAATTGAAGGGAAAGCGAACGAAAGAGTGATAGAAGTTTTGGCCGAATATTTGAATAAACCCAAGCGATCCATTGCCATTGTTTCTGGTTTCAAAGGAAAGAACAAGATTATTGAAGTTGAGTGATGAAGATAAAATTTGATATGGCGAAAATGAGCGAAAAACGCACATGTGTTTTTTTAAACTTTCATGTTTATATTGATTCATACATTAGAATTGGATATATTGTTGCAATGGAACGCAAAGGGAATTCTTAGTGTTTCAAAAACAACTGATGTTAAACAACTTCGGAAGATTTAATGACTATTACTGAAAAGGGAAAAGGACAGATTTTTTGTAGTCTTTTAACAGTAATTCTTTTAATTCTGAGTTCGTTTATATTGTTCGGTTGTTCTCAGCAAGTAACAAGCGCTACGTATGCTCAAAAAGCCGGATCTTCCATTGAGGATATAACCGAAAGTACGCTTCCTTTACAGCCTTCTCCGTTCGCATCGATGAGTACGGCAGGTTTGAATCAATATATTCCATTAGTAAAAAAATACTCAGAAGAGTATAAAGTCGATTGGATATTGGTACTGGCTGTAATGAAGCAGGAATCAAGATTCGACCATGATGCAGTGAGCTATAAAGGCGCATACGGATTGATGCAAATTATGCCAATGACACAGATTGAAATTTCAGAAAAAATAGGTGTTGAAGAGGCGTTAACACCACGTAATAATATCAAAGTAGGCATTTATCATCTAAAATCGCTATTTGCGATGTTTAGAAATATACCGAGGGAAGACAGAATATGTCTTACACTTGCCGCCTATAATGCAGGACTTGGGCGAGTGCAGGATGCCCAAAAGATTGCCTCATATATGGGAAACGATCCTCACAAATGGTCTTCTATTCGCGCTGCACTTCCTTTTCTCTCAAAAAAGAACTACACTCTGCATAGCCGTGTTTGGAGTGACGGTTGTCCGCCGAATGGATATTTACATAGTGCCCGGCAGACAGTTGAATATGTCGACAATATTCTGAGTTGCTATGACCGTTACAGCTTGGCACTGAAGTAGCATTGCGTATCAATACAATTCGCTTCATTCCATATAAAATTCTTGTATGATCAAGCCATACCTTAAAACGTACCATTTGTTATGTATTATCATCTTTGCTATACTCTTCACGGTCACGGTACATTCTCAACCGAAGAAAGGGAAGTATGGTATTACAACGACTATCTCCAAAGGATTTGTGTCCTCATCTAATATTTCCGCCAATAATGGCTCGTTGAATATTGGTATGGCATATATGCCGTCAAATCGTATCAGTATAAGAAGTGAATTAGGATTTAGATCACGGTCAGACACAAGCGGAGAGAAAAATTCTGAGTTTACGTTCACTGGGAATGTGTGGTATTATCTCCATACTGCCGAAAATATTTCTACTTTTCTTGGCGGAGCGTTGGGATTTGGTTCCGCAACGGATGTCGCAGGCATTGGGACCAGTCTTGTAAGTGTGAGCGGTTTCTTTGGGGCTGAGTTTTGGTTTAATTCTCATTTCTCTTGGTTTGGTCATATTGGTCTTGTCTCAGCTTCCTATAAGATTGCAGAGAAGCCCGCTTCAGATGTCTTCACATCTGCTACAACAGGATTGACGTGGTATTTTTGAGATGTCTAGTTAAGAATTTCAATTATTGTCGCAGAGTAGCAACGAAAAAGAATACTTCTATGTCTATTGTATGCGACAGATCAATATGATTTGTTTTATAATGAAAAAATTTAAGAGTTCATTTTTTGGCACATTACTTGAACATAAGAGAAGAGAAATAAACGGATGACTAAACAATAAAATTCAGCTCGGTTATCAAGAAATTGCTTGACATTTAGGCGTTGTAGGTTTATATTTGCGGAGGTTTTTTAAAGATAATTAACAGTGGGGGAATCCCTTTTTTCTAACTAACAAAACACATTCATACAAGGAGCTATACATGAAAAAATTATTCGCAGTTTTAGTTGTTATTGCATTAGTGGCATCGGTTGCCTCTGCGCAAGCAGTGTGGGGACAAGGTAAAATGTCCGCCGGCGTTGGTGCTGAGCTTGGATTACCAATGGGAACTTGGGGCGATTTTGTTGGTGTAGGCATTGGAGGTTTCGGCTTATTCCAATATGGCATTAATGAAGATATTTTAGCAACCGGTCAGGTTGGCTATACTTCATGGGCCAAGAAAAATGATATTAGCAGTGGTTCTTCCTTAGAAATTCTTGTTGGTGGTAAATATAACTTGAGTAAGTCAGTTACTCCTGGCTTCTATGGAGAACTTCAACTTGGAATTTATTCAGTATCTACAACTGTTTCTTTCCCCGGATCCCCAGCTGTTATCTTTGGTGGTGTAACAATTGTCCCTGCCTCAGGCGCCCAGGATATTACCGGTACAGAGAGCCGATTCGTTTTCATTCCTGGTGTTGGTTATCAATTTGGACCAATTGATGCATCTGTGAAATATGTGCTCAGCGGTGATGTTGGCAACCTCGCGTTGAACGTTGCTTATATTTTCCCGCTGTAATGAACTCTTAGCCATTCTTTGGCAAAATCAAGGGAGAAAGTCTGAAAGGATTTTCTCCCTTTTTATTTTTCTCTGTGACCTTGTCAAGGTTACAACGTTAATCAAAGAAACCTTGACAAGGTTTCTGTTTTTGGAAGCCCGCCATTTTTTTTGTATCTTACATTTACCATGAAAGAATTTGCTCTCGTAGAAGGAAAGCCGCACTGACAGTGTTCATAGAGAAAAAAACGTTTGACATTTGATCGCTGTAAACATATATTTTCCGTGGGTTTTGACTGACAGTATTACGTGTGGGTGAACCACAGTATTTCCCTTCACTAATCTAACAAGGAGCTATACAATGAAAAAACTTTTCGTAGTTCTGGTTGCAATCGCAATGATTGCCTCATTAGCTACTGCACAGTTGAAGCAAGGGGCGTTTGGAATTCAGACCGGAGTCCTGGGTGGTGAGGATCTGTTTAATAATATTGGCGGTAAAACACTGGGTGTTCTGTACAATGTGAATCAAAACACAAGAGTTGGATTTGGTATTGGTTTCGCAACGGTGTCCCCAAGTGTCGGTTCCAGCACATCGGATTTTCAAATCGGCGCTGGTTTTGATTATTACCTTAACTCAGCTGACAATCTTTCCACCTTAGTTGGTGCCCAGATTGGATATCTCACATATAGCCCAGGTAGTGGAACTAGCATGAACGGTGTCGATATTCAAGCAAAAGTTGGTGCAGAGTATGCGTTCAGTTCGCGTTTCTCCATTCAGGCATTTATAGGATTGGAATATTTTAATATTGGCCCAAACGGAGCAAAATATTCAGTAATTCGTACTCTTTCAGGTACTGCCTTAACATTCTACTTTTAATTTGTAAAATAGCTTTTCTTTAATAAAGGGAGAGAAACAAAATTGGTTTTTCTCCCTTTTATTATTTCTCTTAGTTTTTATTCTCTTTCTCAAAAGAATATCATTCCTTCGTGACTCCAAGATTATTTTTGTGTTTTTGGAAGCCCGCCATTTTTTTTGTATCTTACATTTACCATGAAAGAATTTGCTCTCGTAGAAGGAAAGCCGCGTTGCCATTGCGGTGTCTTTGGCGTCTTTGGTCATCCGGAAGCGTCTGTCTTTTGCTACTATGGTTTGCATGCCCTCCAGCATCGCGGGCAGGAAGCCGCCGGTATCATTTCCAGTGAGTGGCTTGAGGATAAGAAAAAGTGGCGCTTCAATATCCAAAAAGGTGTCGGGCTTGTTGCAGATGTTTTCAAAGATGAAGACATCCTTCGCAAAGATCTCAAAGGCAATGCTGCCATTGGACACAACAGGTACTCCACGACAGGTTCTTCGGATAACAAATCTAATATTCAACCCTTTGTTGTGAACTACAAAACCGGTAATCTTGCACTTGGTCATAATGGGAACCTGACCAATTACCGGTTACTCCGCCATCAGCTTCAGGAAGATGGAACGATTTTCCAATCAACGTCCGACAGCGAAATCATCTTGCATCTCATCGCTCACAGCAAACAGAAAGAGCAAATTCTGCAGATTAAAGAAGCTCTGGATGTTGTAGAAGGTGCTTATTCACTTGTCATATTAACGGATGATAGTTTGATTGCAGCACGCGATCCTCACGGATTTCGTCCTCTGGCGCTTGGTAAAGTGGATGGAGCGTACGTCGTTGCTTCAGAAACTTGTGCGTTCGATATTAACGGTGCGGAATACATCCGTGATATTGCACCTGGTGAAATTGTGGTGATCGACAAAGAAGTAGTTGCATCGGGAAATATAAAATCGTATTGGGTTTCCAAGAAATCTTCTCAGCCGCATCATTGCATTTTTGAATATATCTATTTTGCCCGCCCGGATAGCAAAGTCTTCGGCGTCAATGTCGACAAAGTGCGCCGCAAGTTAGGAAAGCTCCTTGCGAGTGAAAATCCGATAACCCAAGAATCTGCTGACGATAAAATAATAGTCATTAGTGTTCCTGATTCCAGTAACACTTGCACCCTGGGATATGTGAGCGAAAGCAACAAACAAGGATTGAATGTAAAACTGGAACTCGGTCTTATCCGCAATCACTACGTTGGACGTACATTTATACAACCGCAACAGAATCATCGCGAATTGAAAGTGAAAGTGAAATTTAACACGGTGAAGGGAGTCTTGAAAGGCAAGAAAGTTATTATTGTTGATGATTCAATTGTTCGGGGAACCACATCAAAATTGTTAGTGAAGATGATTCGGGAAGCCGAACCAAAAGAAGTGCACTTTCGCATTTCCAGTCCCCCCATTAAATTTCCGTGTTACTACGGAATGGATTTTCCAAGCCGCGAGGAATTAGTTGCAAACAGATTACATGGTAACATTGAAGCTATCCGGCAGGAATTAGGCGTTGACAGTCTTTCCTATCTGCCGATGGAAAAACTTCTTGCGTCAGCACCGACAGAAGACGGCAAACATTATTGTACCGCTTGTTTCAGCGGTAATTATCCGGTACCCATCGACCCAGAAGCAGCAAAGAACGAAAACGATCAGTAATGCATCGCTATTTTACAATTTCTAATTTTCTCAGTGCGAGCCGCATCTTTTTGGTGATTCCGATGGGATATTGTCTTGTCCTGGATTTCCCCCATCATCGTTTATGGACTGCAGGTATCATTGTCATCGCTGTTGTGACAGATTTGCTTGATGGATTCCTCGCAAGAAAATTGCATCAAGTAACGGACATCGGTCAAATTCTTGATCCGCTCGCAGATAAAATTGGCATCGGTATTTATGCGGTGTTGTTGGCTTGGACGGGAGATGTGCCTTTCTGGTTTGTTATTTTTGTTCTTCTGAGAGATCTTCTCATATTTAGCGGAGGAGTTTACATTCAACGCAAGAAAAATATCGTACCTCAATCAAATTGGCCCGGTAAAATTGCTGTCTCGCTTGTTGGCGTTGTGTTCTTTTTAGCGACAATTCAAGTGAATGCATTAAGCACATTTTTTACTTACACTCTATGGGCAAGTATGATCATGATGCTTTTATCGCTCGTAAATTACGCACAAAGATTATTTATCGGCAGGAATATTGAAGCGGGGAAATAACAATGGGATTTTTTCATACATTCTCCAAGCTTAAAGCCGGACTTGCTAAGACGCGGGATTCGATCGTCAGCAAAGTGCAGCAGCTTGCCGCAAGCAAGAGTACGATCGACGACGAACTGCTCAGTCAGTTGGAAGATATTTTGATAGCGGGCGATGTTGGTGTGCAGACGACGGATGTTATTTTGTCTCACCTGAAACGTCGTGTAAAAGAAGAGAAGTACGAATCACCATCTCAGCTTATTTCTTTATTGAAGGAAGAAATTGGAACGGTTCTGCATGTCGATGACGGAAAAGAATCATCCTTGAACATTCTGCCCGCATCGGCCAAGCCGTTTGTGGTGATGGTTGTCGGAGTGAATGGAGCGGGTAAAACGACAACGATTGGCAAGATGGCATATCAGTACCGTCAAGCAGGCCATAAGGTTGTCATCGGAGCGGCGGATACTTTCCGCGCGGCGGCAAATGAACAACTCGAAATTTGGGCGCAACGTGCCGGTGTAGATATTGTACAACAATCGCATGGTGCAGATCCGGCGTCAGTCGCATTTGATGCAATCAACTCAGCACTCTCGAAGCAAGCCGATGTTGTTATCATCGATACAGCGGGTCGTCTGCATACGAAAACAAATTTGATGGAAGAATTAAAAAAAATTAGGCGGGTAATGGCAAAACGTCTGCCCGGTGCTCCGCACGAAGTATTGTTAGTGCTCGATGCAACGACCGGACAAAACGGCCTGCAGCAAGTGAAACATTTTAACGAAGCTGTTGAGCTCACCGGACTTGTGCTGACAAAGCTTGATGGAACTGCAAAAGGCGGGATTGTGCTTGCCATCAGTCATGAAATGAAGATGCCTGTGAAGTTTATCGGTGTTGGCGAAAAGATTGATGACCTTCAAGTCTTTGATCGCCGCGCATTTGTCGATGCTTTGTTTGAGGTGAGTTAATGAGCAGTTGAGCTAATGATTGCCAATTGCCGACTTCCAATTGCTAATTTTTCATAGGCCATAGATGATATGACTTCCGAAGAATTGAAAAGACGAACAAAAGAGATGTCATTGTCGGTTATCCGATTGGTTACTTCATTGCCTCGCTCAAGAGAAGTTGATATATTTTCACGACAAGTAATTAGATCTGCAACATCGGTGGCTGCGAACTATCGTGCGGCATGTAAAGCGCGATCTCGCGCTGATTTCATCAATAAAATTGGTATTGTAGAGGAAGAAGCTGATGAGACTGCCTTATGGATTGAATACTTATTGGAACTAAATATTGTGGCAAAAGATAAGGGAGAAACGCCTTTAAAAGAAGTGTATGAACTTGTTGCAATATTTGCGGCATCAGCAAAAACAGCAAAACAGAATAGGAAATAATTCACATTAATCGACAATTGACATTTGGAAATTGGAAATCATTTATAAGTGGCTTTTAAAATTCACATATTATCACCCGAGTTATCCAACAAAATTGCCGCAGGTGAAGTAGTGCAGCGTCCTGCAGCTGTTGTCAAAGAGTTAATTGAGAACTCACTTGATGCCAAGGCGACGCGTATCAGCGTTATCGTTAAAGATGCAGGCAAAGCGTTCATCCAAGTAGTGGACGACGGCGAAGGAATGTCCGAACAGGATGCGTCACTCGCATTCCGGAGACATGCAACGAGCAAGATTCATTCGGCAAGTGATCTGGAAGAAATCCGGACGCTTGGATTTCGAGGCGAAGCGCTTGCCTCTATAGCGGCGGTTGCGCAAGTGGAATTAAAAACTCGAACAGATGCTGATGATCTCGCAACGCACATCCGGATTGAGGGCAGCGAGACCATTGAGAAATCCAAATCAGCGCTGGAACGCGGTACAAATATTACAGTACGCAATTTGTTCTACAATACTCCGGCGCGCCGCAATTTTCTAAAAACCCGCCATACCGAACTTAAGAACATAACCGATGTGATTGTGAGAATGGCGATTGCATATCCTGAAGTTGAATGGTTCTACGCAAGCGACGACGAAGTCATGCTCGATGTAAAAGCGCAAAACGTTGAAAGGCGTGTGGCGGAAGTATTTGGCAAGTCGCAATTTGGCTCGATGTTCAAGTTTGACGACACCAACGAATTGATGACAGTGAACGGATTTCTCGGCAAACCAAACTTTGCGCGCAAGAGCCGCGTAGAACAATTTGTTTTTCTTAACCGGCGATTCATTTTCAGCAGAATGATGAACCATGCGGTTTTTCAAGCATACGAACATTTGTTGGAAAAAGGATCATTTCCGTTCTTTATTCTGAATCTTACGATTGATCCGAAAAAAATTGATGTCAACGTGCATCCATCGAAGATGGAAGTGAAGTTTGAAAACGAATCGAATGTCTATCGCATTATCCTGTCGGTTGTGCGGAAGGCGCTTGCGGCGAATGATTTGATTCCATCAATGGCGTTTCGAGATGGAAACGCGGTTTCGCCGTTTGATGCCAAATTCCAATTTAGTGAACACGCATGGAAACAAGGAGTTATCGATCAAACTGGTGCACCGGTGTTCCCACTTCGTCCCGACGTTCGGCCTGGCGAACATTCAGTGCCAACAACACCGAATATAATCGGTCTTGATGATATTCGATCTTCTGCTTCAAGTTCAGAATCTCGGTTGCCGTTTGACGCGACTGCCTCTTCATCCTCGCTCAATCGCATTCTTGGGCAAAGATCGGCGCTGGATCAATCGCAGATGCCGGAAAGCAGACCTATTTGGCAAGCGCACAATAAATATATCATTTCACAGATTCACAATGGACTGATGATAATTGATCAGCACGCTGCGCATGAACGGATTCTCTATGAACGTGTGATGGCGAATTTTGAGAACACTCTGCCATCATCGCAGCAGCTTCTGTTTCCGGAAACCGTTGATCTGGGCGCAAGCGACTATGCCTTAGTAAAAGAATTGCTGCCGGATCTTGTACGTCTTGGATTTGATATGCGGCTCTTTGGTAAAAACACGGTTGTGATAGAAGGTATTCCAGCGGATGTACGAATTGGGAACGAAAAAAAGATCTTGCAGGAAGTGCTGGATGAATTCAAAAACAACGAACACTCCGGTGTGAAAGATGTACGGGACAATCTGGCAAAATCTTTTGCTTGCAAAGCAGCGATTAAAACGGGGGATAGGTTGAACGTAACAGAGATGGTTGTGCTGATCGAATATTTGTTTCTTACGAAAGTGCCCTACGTATGCCCCCATGGCAGGCCGGTGATTGTGAAAATTCCATTAGAAGAACTCGATAAGCGGTTTGGGAGAACGTAAGAGAATTTGTCTTCGCGATGGATATGAATCACCTTTCAAGAGAATGAGGAGAGAGGAGCAGTGAAGAAGAAAATTGTCGGCGCGTTTCATGTATTGCGTCCTACCCAATGGATGAAAAATATTTTTCTCTTTGCCCCGCTTATTTTCTCGAAACATCTCTTCGAACCGGCATACTTCTGCCGGGAAGCACTTGCGTTCGCCGGTTTTTGTCTTGTCTCCAGTATTGTATACGCCATCAACGATATTGCAGATCTTGAAGCGGATAGACTTCACCCCATAAAAAGAAATCGTCCGCTTGCATCGGGACTTCTTCGTTTATCTGATGTCGTCGTCGTTATTCTCATTTTGCTTGCGTTTGTCATCAGTTTGACACCATATCTCAGTATTCGGTTTTGGTACACCATTGCGCTGTATGGATTTCTCAACCTTGCATATTCGTTCTGGTTGAAGCAGGTTGTTATCGTGGATGTTTTCATCATTGCGGCGGGATTTATGCTGCGCGTTCTTGCCGGTGTTTTCGCGATCGAGGTTGTGATTTCTTCGTGGATAATACTTTGTACACTCTTCGTCTCGGTGTTCCTTGCTATTTCCAAACGGCGCGGCGAATTGTTGCTCAGCGCCGCGACCGATTCCTATGCTTCTCGTCCGGTTTTGAAGCAGTACGATGTGGCGTTCATGGATCAAATCATGACAGTAGCGGCGTCTGGAATGGCAATTTCGTACGCGCTCTATACTGTTGCCGAACGTACTGTGAATATCTTTGGCACAGAGAATCTTATCTTTACGTCAGTGTTTGTCTTGTTTGGCATTTTTAGGTACCTATTTCTTATGCGAGGACGAAAAACGGACGACAATCCGATGCATTTATTACTCAGCGATACGCCATTGGTTGTGAACATTCTTCTCTGGTTCCTTGCATGTGTATTCATTATTTATTTTCCTGACACATCCAGATGGATATTCTAAAATGAAATTGCCCGAACCCAAACTGCCAATTACAATCACGGGTCTTCCATCCTGCACACCGAAAGTAGCTGTTGTGAAAACGACGCCGCAAACAGTGCTGGAAGATGTGCAGCGTGCAATGGAACTTGCCGGATTGAAAAATACGCTGCATACAAATGCACCTACAATTCTGAAAGATAACATCTCATGGCATTTCCCTTTCCCTGGCGCCAATACAACACCATGGCAATTGGAGGGCGCGATTCTTGGTTTACACAAGAATGGTTTTAACGATGTTGTGTGTGTACAGAATAGAACAGTGGTAACGGATGCATTCAAAGGGGAGGACTTAAATAAATACTCGCCGCTGTTTAAGAAATATCAGATTCCGGTTCTCTTCAACTTTCAAGAGAGTGATATGAAGTGGACTGCGTATAAACCAAAATCACCCATGCTGGTGCTCGATCAAATCTTCCCGGAAGGCATCTCAATTCCAGATTATTTTTTTGGAAAGAACGTTCTTCATCTCCCAACTGTAAAATGCCATATCTATACAACAACAACCGGAGCAATGAAAAATGCATTTGGTGGTTTGCTGGCTACGCATAGACACTATACGCATACATGGATTCATGAAACACTTGTTGATTTGCTTGCCATTCAGAAAGAAATTCATTCGGGCGTTTTCGCACTCATGGACGGAACAACTGCAGGGAACGGTCCAGGACCTCGAACCATGTTCCCCATTGAAAAAAATCTTATTCTTGCCAGTGCCGATCAGGTAGCGATTGATGCCGTTGCTGCAAAGATGATGGGATTTGATCCGCTCTCTATCAAATATATTAGCCTGGCGCACCAAAGCGGCCTCGGATGCGGCGACCCCCGCGGAATTACTATTGTAGGAGAAGACGTTACAAACGAAAATTGGAAATTTACGGTTGGTGATAATATAGCAAGCAGGGCGGGTGACCTGATGTGGTTTGGATTTTTGAAAAAGCTCCAAAGTGTTTTTTTCCGGACACCTCTTGTCAACGTATTTATTTTTGCCTCGGAGTTTTATCACGACTATTACCGGTGGCCGCTTCGAGAGAGACGTGTGTTCAAACACTGGCTTACGAAAACGCAATGGGGACAACTCTTTGCATCGTACCAGCCAACCGGATCATAATCGGTGAATGCAATGCAGCTGACATCACGAACACGCGCCGAATCGTTTCTGCTTTCCTTGACGATTATCTGGGGCAGTACGTTTGTTCTGACGAAATTCATCCTCGAGGATGCTTCACCTCTTGTCTACGTCGCGCTCCGTTTTTTTATCGCGTCACTTTTATTCGGTGCGTTCTTCTTCCGAAGACTGCGAACAATCTCAAAGGATGGAATCGCGAAAGGTTTGGTGCTGGGTGTGCTGCTCTTTCTCGGCTTCATCCTGCAAACGATCGGGATGAAATTCACGACCGCCTCAAAATCTGCGTTCATCACCGGACTCATGGTTGTCTTCACGCCACTATTTCAACTCATCATCGAGCGTAAAGCACCAAAGATTGGAAATATGATCGGAGTTGCGCTCGTTGCCATTGGATTGTATCTCTTAACATCTCCCCAAGGATCAGAATTTAATTTTGGTGATGCGCTGACTCTCGTGTGCGCTGTTTTGTTCAGCATATACACCGTGTATCTCGGTGTGTATGGCAAAGACCATGACCCAGCACATTTAACTTTTATCCAGTTTGTTTTTACAGCAATATTTGCCTTCATGGCAATTCCTTTTTTAGAAACGGCACATCTGAATATGACTTTCAACTTCCTCTTGAACCTTGCATATTTAGCGGTGATGCCGACCGTTGTCGCGCTCTATGTGATGGCAAAATATCAGAAGTATACTACGCCGACACGGAGTGCAATTATTTATTCAATGGAACCACCCTTTGCTGCACTCTTTGCCTTCTTTATTATTGGCGAACAAATTGGGATGATGGGAGTCATTGGAGGAATACTGATTCTGTTTGGTTTGATAGTATCTGAATTATCGGATGATATTTTCACGCGCAAGAACAAAGAAGTGCAATGAAATTAATCGCATAAATCAGCATAGAATAAAGATTGAGTGACCTGTATCAAAAGACGCGAAAAAATGCGTTACAGAGTAAAAATTAATAATTCAGTACTTGCGTAAGTCATGACCAAAAAGTATATTGGAGGCAGATGAAAGCAGGACAAAAATATTTTCTTCTTGTTGCTCTAATTATCATTGTGAGCGGGATGATGTTCGCGCAAACTTCCACAACGATGAATATAGGTGTTAAACAAGAAAACGATGGTACAATGAAAATCAGCTGGTCAATTGGGTCAGAGGACGGAATTGACCATTATGCAATATTTAGAAGTACCGGTAATACCGGACAATTCAGCCATATCGGAGAAGTACCTCGCGGAACTTACTCTTTCAGCGATAATGATTTATTCAAGACTTCCGGAAAATATTTTCGCTATAAAGTACTAGCATTGCGTGCGGATGCAACTATCGTATGTCAGAGTGAAGTTGGCGCATCCTACAGCAGCACAAGCTCGGCGGCAAAACGCACGTGGGGCAGCATCAAAGCAATGTTCCGTTGAGCTGAGTGAATATCTAAAATTTTTATCAAGCGATCGTTTTGCATCGCTTTTTTTGTTTATAGGCGTTTGAATGAAACCTTTGATTCTTGCATCTCAATCACCACGGAGAAAAAATCTGCTCAATCAGATTGGGATGAAGTTCCGTGTTGTTCCAAGCCGAACGGCAGAGGTGATCTCTCCTCACCAGAGTCCAGGTGAGAATGCTCAACGCATTGCTTTGGAAAAGGCAATAGATGTTGCTGCCCATTTGCGAAAAGGAATTGTCATTGGTGCAGATACCATTGTTGTTCTCGATCATCACGTTCTCGGCAAACCGAAATCCAAAGATGATGCCAAACGGATGCTGAGATTGTTAAGCGGACGCGAGCATTCGGTCTTTACCGGCTTTGCATTAAAAGATGTGGAAACTGGAAAGCATACAGCAGGCGTGGAAGAAACAAAAGTCCGTTTTCGTAAATTAACCGAGAAAGAAATTGCTGACTATGTTAATAGCGGTTCGCCGATGGATAAAGCAGGTGCCTATGGAATTCAGGATGACTTTGGGGCTGTCTTCATCGAGCGAGTGAACGGATGTTTCTATAATGTCGTTGGATTCCCGCTTGCGCGTTTCTATTCAACATTGCAACGATTTATAATTGATTTAGAAACTCCCCAGGTAAGAAAACTATAAAATCGAAAATGATACAGTATAAGAATGGATTGAGTACAATAAAAAACCCGTTAAGAATCACTCAACGGGTTTTGTGTTGTTAAAGTTGTTTTAAGCAGGTTTTGCAACTTTGACGGCCTGCAACCCTTTGGGACCCTGTTCAACTTCGAACTCTACTTTGTCGCCTTCGTTGAGCGTTTTGTAGCCGTCTCCGTTGATGGACTTGTAATGCACGAACACGTCTTCACCACTTTCCCGTTTGATGAAGCCATAACCTTTTGTATTGTTGAACCACTTTACTGTACCCTGTTCCATACGGGTTCATCCCCTTGATGCATTGAACATCACACCGCAACTTTGTCTCTCAACGAAAAAGGTGCATCGAGTGCTTTACACCTGTCTTGCTCAGCTTCCAAGCATCGGATCCACACAGTCGAATGAACAACGGGCGACGCGACAGCTAAAACAAATAACGATGAAACAAAATCGGTGCAGTGAACTACGATCAAATATTACAATTTCGTGCATTAAAATGCAAGTGGTGAGACCATGTGTTTCACTTTATCTTCTTACTCTTCGTCTGCCAGCCAGATGCCATATTCCTCAGTTTCGATCTTGGGTTCTGCTCCTTCCGGTGTAATTCTTCGAGTCAAGATGTGGATGCCTTCATCGGAAAAAGGAAACATTTCATCTAACGTACATAGTCGCTCAAATGCTGCCGGTTCAAAAAACTCCCGGAATTTGCCTATGGTTTCATGCAAACGAGCAAGATAATAGGCGGTGTTTTCGTCTGGCTGATGTGGGTCCCATTCATCAACTAAACGAGAGGATCGAGTAAGCGCAATACCCGTATCGTTTCCGGTTATGTAATAAGAGACTTTTGAATTCGCTTTAACAAAGAGACTTGATCGTACGAGAGCTTCCATCGCTGGTGATGCTGTGATTTGACCAGAAAGCACTTCCTTCTGATACGTTTCTGTATCCATACGGACAATATCTGTGCGACAAAAATCTCCCGGAGTCCATTTGTGCTGCTGCACTTGAGTATGTGCCGTCGCATACGCATGGTGCAGCCGTTTTAAATCGTTTGTCATCAGGCATTCAATCATCCGCTGAATAAATACTCTTAGGAAACGTTCTATCCCGCGGGAGAAAAGATTGTTTCCTTTGATAAGAACATTGTTGTTCTGATCCAGTAAGGCGTAATTATTTTTCCGATAGCTGAACATTTGCTTGTAACGATGTGATAAGACAAGCGTGGTTTCTTCCGGCAATGTATTTGAGAGCCGTTCGACAAAATTCTTCTGATTTACTTCGCCGACAATATTGTTTGGAGAGAGAAGAAAAAAACCCTCACCATCAGATTGAATGATGGTCGCGTTGAAGCGTTCAATCTGGCCCAGAATTTCTTTCAGAATTTCGTGATATGCGGTCAAGACAACTTCTGCTTGTTCAGGATCGTTGTATAATCCGCGCGCAGAGCCGAGATAGAGATGAAATGAATCAAGAAGACGTTGCACCGCTTTCAATCGGTGGTCCGAATCTTGGGAGTGTAGTGTTTCGTTGTTCGTCGGGCCGGATGTCTCTCGCTGCAACGCGGAGAGTTGTGTAAGAAGTTGAATAAAAACATCTAATTCATCTGTCCTTGGCTTGATGTTCTGACGGAGTAAAATGGAAGAGTGAACTCCTGCTAACTCAACATACAGTACGTCGGAGAAAACGCCGGCGTGAAATATCTCCGATGGAGTTGTCATGGATCGGGAATTATCGTTTGCTCGTGGGACTGAATGCCGCTGGCGGACATATTCTCGAAGCATCAGAGATTCGATTCGTGAAGCTGCACTGAGCTGAGTCAGCATTCGATAGTTGAATGGACACATCTGCGCGAGATAGAACAGCGGCGGTGAAAGATAGTTATAAAGATCGCGTGCAATGCGAATATTGCGAAGAGATTGATTTATAATATTCTCCGGCTGACGATTCCATTCTTCCGCTATTCGTTGTGGGGGAACAGATTTCTCTGTATCGATTGGAATTTCAAAATGTTTTGCCAATGAAATGAGCGTAAATGATTGTTCAATTCTTTTCGTGTCGATTTCCGTTTCTGCCAATGTTAACAAGTCAACGAGATGTCTGCCGAAAACATCAAAAGAAAACCATTCACTTTCTCCGGTACTAGCGGCGCCATATCCGGTTGGAGTTCGTATGTTGCTGCCATCTCTACCAATCGCGAGCGGGATTTGTGAGCGCTCGCAAGCACGGCTGAGCGCTGGCAAAATCATTCCAAACAAATCGTACCCTTCGATCACATCCGGATTGATTATGTTTATACGGTCAATACAATGTTTTAATACCGTTTGCTCATTGTGCTTATCAGTACTGAATATATATTCACTTCCATCGCTGGCGGCGAGCGTGATAACAAGAATTTGTTCTTCTGAACTTTTTCTATTCCGTTTTTTCCCTGCTGCGGCGGCGAACTGAACATCCACATGAAGCCGCACGAGTTCTTCAAACTCCATCCCTTTGAATAATGTGATACCGGATTGCAGAAGAAACTGGCGCACGGCGTCTGCGCGGACAAGAATTTCTTTAAATTCCTGATACGATGACACACGAGAGGAATGTGTTTTGTTATATTGACGCAGAATGAAATGTACTGCTTCCCACATCTCACTCCAGCGCGTGAAGGCAGCGATGTAACGGTAAAAATTTCCGCCGGCAAGCTCCTTCAACCAGATTTTTTTGGGGTAGTCTTTGATCAGCGATTCATCGGACAGAAAAAAGAAAGGGAAGAATTCTACATCTTGATGGAGAACCTTCCCTTCAACTCGTTTGTAGAGTCTGATTGTCTGATCGTTCAGCTGTTGGACAGCGACGATGCGCTCTTCGGTATTATATCCATAGAGCAGCTTGTCCATTCATCATTTCTTAGGCTTATCAAGATTCATATTCATAAACGGCCTCAATAAATCGATAGGCACTGGGAAGATTGTCGTAGAATTATTTTCCGTAGCGATTTCACGAAGCGTTTGCAGGTAACGCAATGTCAGTGCGCTAGGTTGTTCGCTAAGGACTTTTGCTGCATCGGACAAGCGTTGTGATGCCTGGAATTCTCCTTCTGCTGCGATAACTTTCGAGCGGCGTTCACGTTCTGCTTCCGCCTGTTTTGCCATCGCTCGCTGCATCTCCTGCGGTAAATCGATCTGCTTCACTTCGACATTGGAAACCTTCACGCCCCAGGGCTCGGTATGGCTGTCGATAATTTGCTGGAGCTTTTGGTTGATCTTGTCGCGTTGCGAAAGAAGATCATCTAATTCAGACTGTCCCAACACACTTCGTAACGTTGTTTGTGATAGTTGTGACGTGGCAAATAAATAATTCTCAACCGAGACAACTGCTTTTTCTGGCTGCATCACGCGAAAATATACGACAGCATTCACTTTAAGCGAAACGTTGTCCTGTGTTATGATATCCTGCGGAGGAACATCCATAACGACTGTTCGCAGACTCACTCTTACCATTCTATCAATACCGGGCCATAACCAGACAAGTCCTGGTCCCTTTACTCCTAACAATCGTCCTAAACGGAATATGACACCGCGATCATATTCGCGTAAAATTTTTATTGAATTGACTGCGAGAAGAAAAAAGGCAAATACTAAAAGAAATATGTAAACAAATCCTGGTTCCATAGTCACTCCTTAGATGTTGTGGATGGTTCGACTAACAATTTTAATCCGTTGATTTTAACAACTCGTACGCGCTTGCCTTTTTGAATTGTCCCTGAGAGTGATTCTGCATTCCAGATCTCACCTTGGATACGGACAACACCTTCCGGCTTCAGTGTTTCGATAACATCTCCCATCTCTCCGTTCAATCCTTCAATACCCGTTGTCGGCTTTCGTCGTTGAGCTTTAATTCCTAATCCGAGGATGACGACAAAAAAGAAGGTGGTTATCAAGACCGATGCAACGATGACCGACCACGATAATTCCACAAACTCAAGAACACTTGATGTACGAATAAGCATAATTGATCCTATAAAAGTTGATACAGCCCCGCCGATTGCCAGCATGCCGTGGCTGATTATTTTTATCTCCAAGAGGAAGAGTATGATTCCAAAAATGATCAGTGCGAGTCCGGCATAGTTGATGGGGAGTGTATGCATGGAATAAAACGCAAGCACGAGACTAATCACGCCAACGATACCGGGAAAGATGGAACCCGGATTATACAACTCAAGTATTAGGCCGATCGTGCCGAGTTGAAAAAGAATGAGGGCGATATTCGGATTGCTTAAAAGATCCAATAACTTTTCGGCCCATCCCATCTCCATCTGTTCGATCCGCGCGCCTTTTGTATGGAGCGTTGTTGTTCCGGTGATGGTCTCAACTTGTTTGCCGTCAATTTGCGTAAGCAATTCGTCGACATTCTTCGCAATGAGATCAATAACATTTGTGTCGAGCGCCTCTGTTTCTGTAATAGCTTGGCTTTTCCGGACAGCATCTTCAGCCCACTTCAGGTTACGGTTTCGTTTTTCGGCGATCGTGCGGATAAATGCTGCGGCATCATTAGTGACTTTTTCACCCATCACCGAATCCATTTTCCCTTCCATTTCCACAGGATGGGCAGCGCCGATGTTTGTGCCTGGAGCCATCGCTGCAATGTGCGCCGCCATTGTAATAAAAACACCAGCCGAACCTGCATGCGCTCCGCCTGGAGCAACATAGACCACGATAGGAATTTTGGATTCCAGAATTGCACTCACAATGATACGTGTAGATGTAAGCAATCCGCCGGGTGTGTTAAGTTGGATGATGAGACACTCCGCGTTTTTTTCAGCAGATCTTTCGATGCCGCGTTCGATTAAAGCCGATGATGCCGGATTAATAGCACCATCAATTTTCAGCAAAACAACTTGTTGCGAAAAGATGACAGTAGGAAGGATAATAATGAAAATTGAAAGTATGAATAAACGGTGGAGCATTTTAATATTCCTCCATCCGGTGCAGGTGTTTGTCAAACTCGCGTTTTTTGAAGAAGATATATACCGTTGCCGGAATAAACTATAAGGGAAGACCTTTTTCAATCTCCTATTCGTTAGAAAGATAAGCAAAGAGCGGTCAAATAGCAAAAGGCTTTCATTTACTATGGTAATTGTTTAAATTCGTGACACATGGATAAAAAACAATCGAAACAACAGATAACGAGATTGATGAATTGGTTAATAAGTTGTATCGGTTGAGTGAGGAAGAGATAAAGATTGTGGAGGGAAAAGCGTAGAGTCCGATGATTACATCGGACGATTGCGGGTGAACAATCCGATCTGTGATCGGATTCTACAAATGAAAAGAGCGCCGAATTTACGAAGCGGTGTATAAGCTGTACGGGTTGACGGAGGAAGAGAGAAAGACTGTGGAGGGAAAATCCTTGTAGGGACGTATCGCCATACATCCCAACAAAAGCAAAAACCGTTACACCATAGTCATTCCGTCGTCTTTTTGGCGGATAAGCGGGCATCCAGACTTTGTGTAATTGAAAATATTATTGTAGAGCAAATAGAAATCTGTGATACCATAATCATACATAATTGTTGCATAAAAACATTGGAGTTAAAATAATGAATAACCCTCAGAAACGCATTGAACACCTTATTCAAAAGATGGAAGAGTTAATTCCTCTTTACATGAAGAAGGATGAAGATAAAGGTATATCGAATGGTAATGTTGCTATCTGCATCATTGATGAAGCAGGCGGAGTATTTGGAAAAGTGTTTATCCACAATAACAAAATACGAGCACGCGAATCATTTAGAGTCGCATGGATAAAGGCAAGCCAAGTATGGCTCACCGGAATGAAAACAGGAGAGTATGAAAAGAAAATTTATAATAATGAAATTGCCGAAGAAATTGCTGGAATAAGTAAGCCAGACTTCATTGGCTGGGAAGGTGGACAACCCATCATTTTAAAAGACGGAACAAAACTTTCTGTTGGATTTAGTGGGTTTACAGGAGTTACCGATCTGGAGATTGTTCTAAAAGCATTAGAGCAGATTGAAAAAGCATGTTGATGTGACGGCTGCCGCCACAGATCCAAGTTAGGAGAACCAATCCGAGCATGGGTGAAAAATGATGCGTTGGGGAAGAGATAAATATTGTGGAAGGAAAACCCTCGTAGGGATTTGATTTATCAAATCTCTGTGGAGGAGGACGTGATAAATCACGTCCCTACAAAAGCAAAAACCTAATAAAAAAGCCGATTCAAAAGAATCGGCTTTTGTGTTTTATGCGGAGAGAGTGGGATTCGAACCCACGGTACCCTTACGGATACACTACCTTTCCAGGGTAGCCAATTCAACCACTCTTGCATCTCTCCAATTAATCAAATATCCTAATCTATTATCTCATTTCCAAATTGTTGCTTGAAAAAGCGGAGAGGGAGGGATTCGAACCCTCGATAACCTTGCGGCTATTCCGGTTTTCGAGACCGGTCGATTCAACCACTCTCGCACCTCTCCGAGTTTGGTCTCTGAGATTCAAATATACAGAAAAAGCGTAATGAATTCAAAAGATGTGCCGATGAAACCTTTTACTTCGAAAGAATGTTCTTATCTCTGAAATCACGATAAAAGAAATAGGAGGATATCACTATGGCAATCAATGTAGGAAGTAAAGCACCAGAATTCACTTTATTTGACGCAGATAAGAAATCCCGTTCTCTCTCCGAGTTCCTCGGAAAGAAAGTTGTTCTCGCCTTTTTCCCCGGCGCGTTTACAGGAGTATGCACGAAAGAACTTTGTGCGTTCCGCGACGCGATGTCGAATTTTAACGATCTTCATGCGCAGGTCGTTGGAATCAGTGTGGATGCGCCGTTCGCAAATAAAGCATTTGCAACACAAAACAATCTACAGTTTCCGTTACTGAGTGATTACACGCGCGAAGTGAGCAAACAATACGGCGGCGTGCATGAAGATTTTGCCGGAATGAAAGGATACAGCGCTTCGAAACGTGCAGTATTCATCATTGACACGAACGGCACCGTGAAATATGCTTGGGTTTCGGAAAATCCAGGTGTGGAACCGGATTACACTGCGGTCACACAAGCGCTCAAGTGAAAAATCTTATAAATCTCTTTTGAATTTCAATCAGATTATCCCTATTCTATTACTAAGGAAAAATTATGCTCAAGATTGGTCAAAAGGCACCTGACTTCACTCTTGCGTCCGGCGAGGGAAAAACTCTGAACCTCAAAGATTTTGCTGGCAAGAAGATCGTTCTTTACTTCTATCCGAAAGATAATACTTCCGGCTGCACAAAGGAAGCATGCTCGTTTGAGAGTAATCTTAAGGTAATTAAGAAAAAAGGTGCAGTAGTCATCGGTGTGAGTGCGGATAGTGTTGACTCGCATATGAAGTTTGCTCAGAAGTATGGGTTAAGCTTTCCGTTACTCAGCGATGAGAAGAAAGAAATCGTCAAATCGTATGGTGTCTGGAAAGAAAAATCGATGTACGGCAAGAAATATTTTGGTATTGAACGTACAACCGTCGTAATCGATGAGAAGGGAATTGTCCGGCAGATCTTCAATAAGGTGAAGGTAGACGGCCACACCGATGAAGTGATTGCTGTACTATAAGAGGAGGACAATGATTTATGGCGAAGATGTATCTCACTCGGAGAGAAGTTTTTAGTGCGTCACACCGCCTTTGGAATCAAGAATTGTCTCATGAGCAGAATTTCGAATTGTACGACAAGTGCGCAAATCCACATGGCCATGGACATAATTTTATTCTTGAAGTGACTGTTGCTGGAAATGTGAAAGGCGATAGTGGATTTGCTGTTGATTTCAAAAAACTGAAGAACCTTGTACGAACAGAGATCATTGAAAAGGTTGATCATAAACATTTAAATTATGATGTCGATTTCTTACAGGGTATCATCCCAACGGCGGAGAACATCGTCCGTGCGTTTTGGCGCGTACTGGAATCGAAAAACGGCGAAGCGATACTCTATGCCATTCGCCTGCATGAAACAGAAAATAATATGGTAGAATATCGAGGTGAAGAATGACGACTGGACACAGCGGTCGGAAAGAAACGCTCATCAAAGAGTTTCTTATAGAACTCGGTGAGGATCCACAACGAGAAGGGTTGTTGAAAACTCCGGATCGTGTAGCGCGGATGTACGAATTTTTGACGAAAGGATATCAACAAGACATTGGCGAAGTAATGAATGGCGCGGTCTTTGAGGAAAAATACAGCGAAATGGTCATCGTGAAAGATATCGATTTCTTCTCTCTGTGCGAGCATCACCTCGTTCCATTCTTTGGTAAGTGCCATATCGCATACATTCCCAATGGCCGCATTGTTGGCCTGAGCAAAATGCCGCGGATTGTAGAAGTGTTTGCACGGCGCCTTCAAGTTCAAGAGCGGATGACGCAACAGATTGCTGATACGCTGTATCAGCATCTCAATCCGATGGGCGTTGCTGTCGTAATGGAAGCACAACATTTGTGCATGATTATGCGCGGTGTCGAGAAACTCAATTCCACTGCGACGACGAGTGCAATGCTCGGCGCGTTTCGAAATGATGTGAAGACACGGAGCGAATTTCTCACATTGATCAACAGGAATTCAAAAAGCTAATGGAGGCAAAATAATTCTTTATTGCTACTGTGCAGTCTCGACGTGCTTTATTGTATGACGACGTTTTAAGGATATTTTCAAGAAGCGGTTCTTGAGTCCGCACGACGTGTTGCTGCATCTTGATACACTGATCACCATTTAATATATTGATAGCAATGAAGAAACACCTACACTACGTCCGATTATGCCTGGCCGTCTTTTTTCTTGTAATGGCATTCTTCTGTAACGGCTGTTCTATTGGCAATACTATTTCGTTGGGGTACGAAAACATGGTTACGTACTTTAATGGATACTATAATGCAAAAAAATTGTTCAGTGATGCAGAAGAGGAAATCACAACAGCAGCTCTTCAGGCGCGGGGAAAAGAAGTTCCTGCTGCGCAAGCTAATCAGATTCCTGCAACAGCAAAACAGAAGCTTGGACAGGTTATTGATAAATGTTCCTATATTCTTGCATTTCATTCTACCAGCAGTTTAGTCGATAATTCACTCCTGCTTATTGGAAAATCCTTTTTCTATCAAGCGGAATACCTCAAGGCAGAACGAAAATTTGCCGAATTGCTAGCGCAATTTCCAAACAGTTCGCTGGCGTTAGAAGCACAGCTTTGGTACGCGCGATCGGCAGAGAAATTGGGAAAATTGAATGATGGCGTTCGTGAGAGTGATGCAGTGATACTTGCTGCTCAGACGAGCAATGAAAATGAAATAGAAACTCAAGGACACGTACTGCTCGGTGTACTTTATCGCCGGATGAACCAAACGGATAAATCAATTGCCGAGTACGAAAAAGCGATCTCCATTGCAAATAGTAATGCTGACAAATGTGATGCGCTGAGAAGTGTGGGAGATATTTATTTTACAGATGGTCAATATAAAAAGGCGGTAGAAGTGTATCTCCGAACTGAAGAATACACTTCTGATATTTATTTAAACTATTACAGCAAATTGCAAGCGTCAATCGCCTATCGTACAATGGGAGAGCAGAACAAAGGGTTGGCTCTGGTTAATTCCATGATTGATGATTTCCGTAATAAGGAATATTTGGCGGCTTTACTCTTTGAGCGAGCGAATAACTATGCCGCAAGCGGAAGACGAGCCGATGCAATTGCCGAATATATTTATGTGGACACGACGTACGCTCGCACCGAGTACGCTGTACGTTCTGCATATCAACTCGGATCAATGTTCGAGAAGGAGATTGGTAATTACCAGCAAGCGCTGAAATATTATTCAGAAGTGAACGCTGCAACAGGACCAAGCGTTATAGCAGAGGGGCGTAGAAAATTTATAGCGCTCACCCGCTATTTTGATGCATGGCATCGATTGAATACAGCGGATAGTTTGTTATTCGTTCTCAGTGATACTACGCACAAAATAGTTCTCGACACGCTCAATACCATAGCTGCTGATTCAACACATCGAAAAGTTACACGCGTTGATTCGCTCTCTGTAATTTCCCATATCGATTCCCTTAAGACAAAGAATGTTGTCTCAGATACAACAAAGCGGAAACCCGTACAAGTTGTTGTCCAGCCTGTGCTCCCAAGCGCTGACTCGCTTCGTATACTCAAGTCTATTGCTGCGCAGGAGCTAGGTGATATATTCTATTCAGAAGTTGTGGTGCCGGATTCAGCATTCACTTGGTATAATCAGTCTCTTGTATGGAGTTATAATCATTCCCGCAGTCCGCGTATTCTTTACATACTTGCAGAGCTTTCTAGAATTAATCCGGAAAAGAAACTCCCTGCACCAGAAGAATACCATTTGCGTCTTGATCGCGATTTTCCTGAGTCGATTTATGCAGATGAAGCGCGTCGATTCCTTCGAAAAACAAATTCAACGGTGAAAACGGATTCTGCCTCGGAATACTATGCACGATCCGAAAAACAAGTTGATGCTCAACTATACGAAAAAGCAATTGAAACACTCCGTTCTATTATACAATTATTTCCAAAATCACCATTTGCAGCTAAGAGTGAATATGCGATTGGATGGATCATGGAAAATCGTCTTGCACAACCGGATAGTGCGATAATACAATACAAGCGGGTAATAAATGATCACAAAGGCACAATGTATGCGCTTGCTGCGTCAAAACGATCCTTAGAAGTTCAGCAATCTGATACGATAAAGATTGATACAATGAAAACGAAAAATAACCCACAAATCATAAAATCGTTCAGTTCAGACAGTATTCAGAAAAACGCAGCGAGATTTGAAAAGGATACAGTGAAACATCTGCCGATGTCTCCGCCACAAAAATCGTTTGGTCCAGACAGTGTTCAAAGAAATACAACGAGATTTGAAAAGGATACAGTGAAACATCTGCCGATGTCTCCGCCACAAAAATCGTTTGGTCCAGACAGTGTTCAAAGAAATACAATGAGATTTGAAAAGGATACAGTGAAACATCAGCCGATTTTTCCGCGAATCGATAAAGAGAATGAACAAAGGAAAAACCCTGTGCTGAAACCGGACTCTCTCGACAAGGAATAGAATTTCAGTGAGTATGATAGTTCAACAATTATCCCCAGTGCAATCTTGTCGTGAAGTTGCCGCGAAGACATTTCTCTTCCGATTCAAATCGCCAGAAATTGCCGCTTCAGCGCAACCCGGACAATTTGTCAACATACTTGCCGCTGAAACTGGAGAAGGACCGTTCTTGCGAAGGCCGTTTAGCATCTCTCGTATTGAGGATGACATCCTTGAAATAATTTTTCACGTTGTTGGAATTGGCACAAATCTGCTTTCTCGGAAACACCTTGGAGATTGGGTTGATATTGTAGGTCCGCTTGGCGAGCCGTTCCATGGGAACGCCGAGTATGACACTGCACTGCTTGTTGCGGGTGGAATCGGTGTAGCACCGTTTCCTTTTCTGACAGACGAATTGTTGAAACGGGGCAAGCGAATTGAGACATTTATAGGATACAGAAATACAGAACAGGTTTTTACTGAGCACCTGCAAAATGTCCGCATAGCGACGGATGACGGCAGCAATGGATTTCATGGAAATGTCGTCCAACTTCTTGAGTCATCTCTTGTTCAAAACAATTTTGGCAAAGCGAAAATATTTGCCTGCGGTCCAACAGTCATGTTGAAGGCACTTACAGAACTTGCTCGTTGTAAGAACATCTGCTGTGAAATGTCGCTGGAAGGACAGATGGCTTGTGGTTTCGGTATTTGTCAAGGTTGTGCAGTAGAACGGACAGAAGGACCTGCAAAATATGCACTCGTCTGTAAAGATGGACCCGCATTTCTTTCAACGGAAGTGAATTTATGACAACGTCCTCACCGGCGAGCGGAATAAAAACATCGTTCACACTTTGTGGTGTGGAATTCAAGAACCGCGTGTTTGTCGCTTCTGGCACGTTTGGATATGGTGATGAAGTTCGCGATTTGGTAGATGTGAATCAGTTAGGTGGAATCTTTACTAAGTCGCTTTCATGGAAACCACGTTCCGGCAATCCTCCGCAGCGCATTACTGAAACGGCAAGCGGCATGCTCAACTCAATCGGACTTGCTAATATCGGTGTCCAATCGTTTATCGAGCAGAGACTTCCTTACCTCCGCACACTCAATACTCGCATTCTTGTGAACATTGCTGCAAGCTCGCTTAAAGAATTCTGTGATGTTCTGAGCGTGCTGGAAGAACAAGTTGGAATTTCGGGTTATGAAATCAATGTTTCGTGCCCGAATGTTAAAGAAGGCGGAATGAGCTTCGGAACCGACTGTAACATGACGGCGGAAATCACTTCACATCTTCGCAAATTAACGACCAAACCGCTCATTCTTAAGTTGACACCAAATGTAACACATATTTCAGAATTTGCACGCGCCGCGGAGTCGGCAGGAGCGGACGCTGTTTCTGTAATGAATACACTCATCGGAATGGCGGTTGACATTAAAACACGCAAACCAAAACTTTCCACCGTCACTGGCGGTCTCTCTGGACCAGCTATTAAACCGGTTGCACTGGCGAAGGTTTATGAAGTTGCCCAGGCAGTAAAAATTCCGGTATTTGGCATCGGCGGAATTGCCAGTACCGAAGATGCAATTGAATTCCTGCTCGTGGGGGCAACTGCGGTGCAAATCGGTACAATGAACTTTATCGATCCCGCAATTTCCGTAAAGATCGCAAAAGGATTGGAAAATTATGCCCGTGAAAATAACATTTCGGACATCAGCACACTGGTTGGTGCGCTTGATGCCGATATTAAGTTTTCGGTCCTTCAATCGTGGATGTGAAATACCAGAAAATCGCATTACTTATTTCCGCGTAACATTACGTTGACGTACACTGCATCTATCAGATTTCTTTACGGTCTCCAGAAGTTTGGAATGAAATTCGGATTGCATGGAATCCGAACATTACTTACTTCTCTTGATCATCCGGAAAAACAATTTTCTTCAATCCACGTTGCCGGTACGAACGGTAAAGGATCTACCGCTTCGATGATAGCTTCAATATTTACGGCAGCAGGCTACAAAACAGGACTTTACACTTCGCCGCATATTGTCAGGTTTAATGAAAGAATAAGAGTCAACGGAAAAGCAATCTCTTCGCGAGCAGCAGCGCGGCTCGCAACTGCAATTCGTTCTCAGGTAGAAAAGAAACACTATACTTTTTTTGAAGCGGTGACTGCAATGGCATTCAAATACTTTGCCGAATCTCATGTGGATATCGCTGTTGTGGAAACCGGTTTGGGCGGCAGATTAGATGCAACAAATACTCTTCTGCCGTTAGTTTCTGTCATTACAACTATCGGTTTGGAACACACACAGATTCTCGGTACGAGTCTGGAAAAGATTGCTTTCGAAAAAGGAGGAATTGTCAAGAAAGGAGTTCCCTGCATTACAGGCGTGAAATCGCAGAAAGCAGTTCAAGTTCTTAGTGATATCTGTATCAAAAAAAAATCGCAATTCATTCGTGTCCGCCCGAATAGAGTTCTTATTCATCAATCCTCTCTCGATGGACTTTTGGTGGATTGTGATGTAGCGGGGAAAAATTTTAAAAATGTGCGCATATCGCTGGCAGGCATGCATCAAGCAATGAATGCGCTTCTTGCTCTTCATGCAGTCACCGTTGCTGTTCAGCGAAGTAATTTTACGGTTGATGAAAAGGCAATTCGTGAAGGATTGGCGGATATCAAACGGTTTTCAGGAATTCAAGCACGCCTGTCGGTTGTTCAGAGAAATCCTCTTGTCCTTGCCGATGTTGCGCATAACCCGGAAGCGGTGCGCGTACTGTGTGCGTCACTGAAAAGATTACACCTTGGAAAAATTCATATTGTTTTTGGTTTGATGCAAGATAAGAATTATCTGACTATTATCTCAGAGCTTCGGCAGATTGCAAAAAGTGTTTTCATAGTAGAAGCGCAGACAGAACGATCACGAAGTACCGCTGAGATAGCTCGGGAAATTCGCCGAGTCGGATTGTCTGTGAAGGAATTTCATACTGTTGCCGATGGCGTTGCATCGGCACTGAGCCAGCGTGATGGCGCGCCAATACTGATAACAGGTTCTCACTTTGTCATTGGTGAGGCGGTCGCGTTCCTCAATAAGGAAAAATACTTGACAATAAACCAATAATCGAGTATCATAGAAGTGCAAGTTGGTAGAGAAATATTCATTTCCTATATACCCAACCAAGGTTACTTCAAGAAATTTTGTTCCGATCTAATTATTTATAAAAAATATTGTACTCGCATTTTATCATACGATCATCAAATATATTTTCTCTTCTCATTCTATCAAACTAACATCGAGGTATACTTTCCATGCCAATGGACATCACAGAATTAAAAACTAAAAAAATTGCCGAGTTGAACGCGATTGCCAAAGAGCTCAACATCACTGGCTATAGCGATCTTCGCAAACAGGATCTCATTTTTAAAATTCTCGAAGCACAGACCCAAAAAGATGGGTTGGGGTTTAGTAAAGGTGTGCTCGAGGTGCTGCCAGATGGATACGGATTTCTCCGCTCGGTTGATTATAATTATTTGCCGTCACCTGACGATATCTATGTGTCGCCTTCGCAGATTAAGAAATTTGGATTGCGTACGGGCGATACAGTGAGTGGTCAAGTCCGCCCACCGAAGGAAGGCGAACGGTTTTTTGCGCTGCTTCGTGTTGAGGCTGTGAATGATGATCATCCGGATTTGATTCGTGAACGCGTCTTGTTTGAGAATCTGACACCGATGTATCCGGCACAGAGAATAAAGTTGGAAACCATTCCCGGCGAATATGCGATGCGCATTCTCGATTTGCTTGCGCCGGTGGGAAAGGGCCAGCGTGGCATGATCGTATCTCCTCCAAAAGCTGGGAAGACGATCCTTCTCCAAAAGATGGCAAACAGCATCACCCGCAATCATCCGGAAGTGAAACTCATTGTTTTGCTGATCGACGAGCGACCGGAAGAAGTAACGGACATGGAACGTTCGGTCAGCGCAGAAGTAGTAAGTTCCACATTTGATGAACCGCCAGAGCGGCACGTGCAAGTTGCGGATATGGTATTGGATAAAGCAAAGCGGTTAGTTGAGGCAAAAAAGGATGTTGTTATTCTTCTCGACAGCATTACACGCCTGGCACGCGCACACAACACGGTTGTTCCGCATAGCGGCAAGATTCTTTCCGGCGGTGTTGATGCAAATGCATTGCATCGTCCAAAACGATTCTTTGGTGCTGCGCGAAATATTGAAGAAGGCGGAAGTCTTACTATTATTGCCACTGCGCTGGTGGAAACCGGCAGTCGTATGGATGAAGTAATCTTTGAAGAATTCAAAGGCACCGGCAACATGGAAATTGTACTGGATCGCGGTTTAAGTGATAAACGTATTTTCCCAGCGATTAATGTGAATCGGTCTGGCACACGCAAGGAAGAAATACTGTTCGAACCTGATGATTTGAATCGTGTCTGGATTCTTCGCAAGTTCTTGAGTGATTTAGAACCAAATGAAGCAATGGAACTCTTGCTTGATAAAATGCGAGGTACAAAAACAAACAAAGAATTCCTCAAGGTGATGAATAGCTAACTGAATCGAGCCACGATGATCGAAAGAAATTCGTGGCTCTGTTGTTTTTGGGGAGACTGGTAATTTTTTCGGATTGAAGGAAAGAACTTTATGGTGTTCTTCCTTAAGATGCAGTAGCAATTTTTATCAGATATACTTTTTGAAAGAAAAGCTAAAAACGTAACTCCTCAATCATCACTGCTCATGGAACACTGTTCCATTGATTTAACATCCATCTGCATCCCGCATCTCGGACTTTTCTTTGAGATATTTTATAAATTGATTCTTACGATCAACAAGAATGTTGACAGGTTTCTTAGGGCGGTCAGAAATCTGAAACGACATAATGATTACTTCATCGCCTTTGTGCATAAGGTGAGCGGCTGCGCCATTGATGCCGATGACACCGGAGTCTTTCTTTCCCTTGATGACGTAAGTCTCGAGCCGTTGGCCGTTGGTATTATCAACGACGAGCACTTTTTCGTACTCACACAAATCGGCCAGCTTCATTAATCGTTCATCGATTGTAATAGAACCAACGTAATGAAGATTTGCGTTTGTGATTGTTGCTTTATGGATTTTTGAATGAAGATAAATCCGCATAGATACATTCCTGTTCCATTGTTCCCTGCAAAGTACTCACAAGTCATTGAATTTGCAAAGGTCTTGGATCATCATTTGGCTTTGTTGTTTTTGGCACGAAGATTTGGTACAATAACATACAATTTAATCGAAAAAATATGAGGAGAATAAAATGAGTAAAGGATTGATTATCACGTTATCGATTCTTGGCGGTTTGCTATTGGTTATCTTTTTAACAATTGGCTGGGGTGTTGGTGTCTATAACAAAATTGTCAGCGCAGATGAAGGCGTGAAAAATGGTTGGAGCCAAGTCGAGAACCAATACCAGCGTCGTTACGATCTGATACCGAATCTTGTTGAAACAGTGAAAGGGTATGCAAAGCAGGAAAAAGACGTGCTTATTGGTGTAACGGAAGCACGCGCCAGTGTTGGCCAAATGAAAGTGACACCAGAAGTTTTGCGCGATCCCCAGGCATTTCAGCATTTCCAACAGGCACAAGACGGATTAGGTGCGGCATTGTCGCGCTTGATGGTTATTGTAGAAAAATATCCTGATTTAAAATCCAATCAAAATTTTCTTGAACTCCAGTCGCAATTGGAAGGCACCGAAAATCGCATCGCGGTAGAGCGCCGCCGTTTTAACGAAACAGTGCAGGAATTTAATGTCATGATTCGCCGGTTCCCCGCATCGATGATAGCGGGTTTTGGCGGATTCCGTGAAGCACAATATTTTAAATCCATTGCAGGGTCTGAAAAGGCACCGCAAGTAAAATTCTGAGTATCCCTATGAAAAATTTTCGCTGGGTTGTTCTTGTTCTTTTGATCGTTATATGCAGTGCATTTGCTGCTGCAGAAACGAAAATCCCGAAGCTTGAACAACGTGTTTCAGACTTCACAAACACACTGAGCTTTCAGGAATGGCAGCAGTTGGATCAATTGCTGAAAAGCTTTGAGGATTCAACCTCTACGCAGGTTGTTGTTCTCATGATTCGTTCGCTCGAAGGCGAGAGTATTGAAGAGTATGCCAATAAAACTTTTACAGAAAACAAGATTGGTCAAGCGAAGAAGGATAATGGCGTGCTGCTTCTCATTGCAAAACAAGATCATGCAATGAGAATAGAAGTAGGCTATGGATTGGAAGGCGTGCTCACTGATGCTATAACATCGCAGATCATCCGCCAGGAAATTACTCCGTACTTTAAAGCTGATAATTATTTCGGCGGCATCGTCACCGGTGTTGATGCGATTATGCGCGCAACCGCCGGCGAGTATCATGCAGACAATAAAGGGAAAAGAGCACCTGCCGCATCAGCTGGACTTGTGACATTAGTCATCCTCTTTGTTATCTTCGTTCTCATGCCGATGATGACGTCACGGCGACGATCGATTATCGGTTCAGGCGGTCATAGCTATTTTTCCGGTTGGGGCTATGGTGGCGGTTTTGGCAGTGGCGGATTTGGTGGAGGTGGATTTGGCGGCGGCGGTGGATTTAGCGGCGGTGGTGGAATGTCTGGCGGCGGCGGTGCCTCCGGCAGCTGGTAATGAAGAGCGGGAAGTAGAGTGAGTGCCATATGAGTAACGAAAAAATACGAGTACTCTATGTGAACGGGACCGAGCAAGATGTTCAATCTATGAGCGAACGTCTTTCAAAATTTGAGGGTGCACGTTTTGATATTATTTGGCAGCCAAGTGCTGAAAAGGCGATACTATTTCTTGAGGAACAAAACGCTGTCGATGTGATCGTGACCGAAGACGTTCTGCAGGGAATGAGCGGCGTAGAATTCACTCACAAGTTGAAGGACTTGAAATACGACATTCCTGTTGTGTTTCTTACAACGAGCAAAGATGTGAATTTTGCAGTTGAAGTGATGCGGATGGGTGTGAAAGACTATTTGCTGAAAGAAGATGTTGTCACACACGTTTTTCCGCAAACACTTCTCAGGGTCGTAGAGAAGGGATATCTGAAGCAAGAACAGGATAAATTGGAAATGAAGCGAAAACGCTTGGAAGCAATGCAGGAAATTGTTGTAAGTATTTCCGATAAGATCAGTGAACCACTTGAAGATATGAATAAGATCGTCAGTGAACTTGAACAGAATTCGTTACCTGAAAAAGCTGTGAAATACTTAAAACTGATCAAAGACAATGTGGAACGGATGCAGTTGAAGCTCGAAAAACTTCGGAATTTGAAAGAAGATAAAACAGTAAAGTACATTAGAGATATTAAAATGATTGACTTATCGTAGCGGAGTAGCACCGCATGAAAAACCTTGTAAAGCACATGTTCACAAAAGAAGACCTTTCTGCAATTGCATCGGCAATAGGTGAGGCGGAAAAAACAACAGCTGGAGAAATTCGTGTCAGCATCCGCCAGAAGCGGAAGTGGCGGGAAAGAAAACTTACCATCGAAGAAATGGCACGTCAAGAATTTCGTGTATTGGGCATGACAAAGACAAAGGACCGTACGGGTATCCTGATCTTTCTCTTACTGGAAGATAAAAAATTCTTTATCCTCGCTGATAATGGAATTCACTCAAAGGTTGAAAATGGTACGTGGGACATGATTGCAAATGAAATGTCGAATCATTTCTCTCAGAAAAAATTTCGCCTTGGCATTATTCACGGAGTCCATTCAGTTGGTGTGGAACTTTCAAAATTCTTTCCAAGAAAATCCGACGATACAAATGAGCTGCCTAATGATGTGCATGTGCAGTAAAACTTTAGAAGTTCATAGATCTTCTTTTTTACGGCAATGAAGTTCAAAGCTGCCATAGCGCAAATTGACTGTCGTGTCGGAGCGTTCGAACATAACCTCAATCGCCATCTTGAATTTATTGATCACGCCATCGCCGAAGGAGCGAAGCTTGTCCTCTTCCCGGAACTAAGTCTTACAGGTTATACTCTGCGGGATTTAGCATGGGATGTCGCCATGAATCCTTTTCAAAATAAAATCATTGCTCCATTACTTGAAAGAAGCCGCAAGATTTCCATTGCTGCCGGATTTGTTGAAAGCGGTACACATTATGGTATCTACAACAGCGCAATGTTTTTAGAAGATGGGGAAATCAAACACATTCATCGCAAGATCTATCCGCCGACATACGGAATGTTTGAAGAAGGCAGATACTTTGGTTTCGGAAAGACTGTTACAGCGTTCGATTCAAAACTTGGCCGTCTCGGCATGCTCGTTTGTGAAGACCTTTGGCATGTATCACTGCCGTACTTGCTGGCACTTGATGGAGCGGAAGCGATTCTCTGCTTGACCGCAAGCCCGACACGGCTTTCCGGCGAAGGAACGCAGTTTGATAATCAAGTAGTGAATTATGAACATCACCGCACATTTGCGCGGCTGCTCAATATTTACATCCTGTTCAGCAACAGAGTTGGATTTGAAGACGGTGTGAACTTCTGGGGCGGTTCCAACATTACATCCCCCGGCGGAGAGATGATATCCAGCGCGAAGCTGCAGGAAGAATGCCTGATCTACGCCGAACTTGATTCCAACGATGTGCAGCGCGCAAGACGATTTTCGCGGCACTTCCTCGATGAGCGACCGGAATTGGTACTTGAAACGCTTCGCCGCCAGCTAAAAAGAAAGTAGAAACATCCTTAGAATTTCGTTCGCATTCATAAAATTTCCTCTCTTCTTCTTCCATTGCTCAAGTTGAAACTCCGCACACTTTTTCGTAGATTTCAATGATTCACTCTGAAAATGTTTTGAAAGGACACTGAAAATGACAAATTCACTAAAAACGATTCTGCTGATGGCTCTTATGATGGGCTTGCTGCTGTTCCTTGGAGATTGGCTTGGCGGCGAACAAGGTCTGGTTATGGCATTTATATTCTCATTGCTGATGAACTTTGGTATGTATTGGTTTTCCAGTAAGATTGTGTTGATGACGTACGGTGCAAGAGAAGTGACGGAAGCGGAGGCACCACGCCTGACCGGCATTGTGCATCGTCTTGCCGCACAAGCGCAATTGCCAATGCCGAAGGTGTACATTATTCCCGGTGATTCGCCAAACGCATTTGCGACCGGACGCAATCCGGAACATGCTGCCGTTGCGGCAACTGAGGGAATTCTCCGCATACTTTCTGATGATGAATTGGAGGGTGTGATTGCGCATGAGCTGGCACACGTGAAACATCGGGATATTTTGATTGCGACGCTTGTAGCGACGATGGCTGGAACGATTACCTTTGTTGCTCGCATGGCGATGTACGCTTCATTCTTCGGCGGTGGAAGCAGGGACCGGGAGGATTCTAATCCCATCGGTCAAATTCTTCTTATCATTCTTGCACCTATCGCGGCAATGCTTATTCAATTTGCCGTATCACGTTCGCGGGAATTTGCCGCAGATGAAGGGGGCGCACAAATTTGTCAACGGCCATTGAGTCTTGCCAACGCGTTGCGTAAACTTGAGAAAGGCGTAGAACAAATTCCGATGCAAAATGCAGGCACAGCAACTGCGCACATGTTTATCGTCAATCCATTGTTCGGCGGTGGAATTACTAAGTTGTTTTCCACGCATCCACCGACGGAAGAACGCATCGCGCGGCTTGAACAACTCGCAATGGGCGGTATTCGCTAAAGGCATCCACTTGAAACTTACTCGATCAATCTGGTGTGCTGCATGGATGATACTTTTAGCGGGATCAGATGCAGTGTCTTTTGCAAAAGATACCACTGGAGTCAACAGTACGTCCATTGTTCTATCACAACTGCAAAGTATTGCCGATGAGGTTCTCGATTCAGCGAAGTTTGATGTAAAAGGGCGCGTTGCTGTTTTAGTAGAAGGTGAAGGACCACGAACGTTGGCGGAGAATGCGTTCATCGAGGCGCTTCAAAAACGTAATTACACTTCGGTGGTTATCGATACCACAGCAACAAATCAAACGCTTCAAGTGTTTCTTCTCAACACCGAAATTACAGCAAAGGAGTTGAATGCAAAGGTATCAGAACGGAATATCCGAACAATTCTGGAAGCGAGAACGGTAAAAGGCGTTGAACGTGAAGTACGACTGCTCGGCACTTTTCAGAGGGAAACAAAAGATACTGCACAGGTAGTCACGGCTGGAATGCTTCCGCCAGCTCAGAAAAGTGATGAAAATGGAATTCTTCAACGTATGTTGACGCCATTCATCGTTGTTGGCGGCGCGATCGTGATTGTCTATTTGTTCTTTACGGTGAGAAGTTGAGATATAAGTTTACGCTGTTGATCGTCGGTCTGTTGATTGTTCAACCAGCGTCAAGAGTATTCACACAGAATTCTGATTCTGTGATGAGTGTATCGCTGCTTGCGTTGGGTGATGTTAATCTCGGACGTTCGGTCGGACAGGAAATTCTGAAAGGCAAAACGGATTTTCCATTTGAAAAATTTGACAGCGTCCTTGCTCGTGCCGAAGTTGTGTTTGCGAATCTTGAATGTCCTGTGACGGATCAGAATGGCGAAACGCAAAGTCCAAAATCGAACGTAATTTTTTGTGCACCGCCGAACGCTGGGGCAACGCTGCGGCGCGCTGGTGTAACAGTTGTTTCAACGGCAAACAATCATGCGTTTGATTATGGTGTGAAAGGTCTTCAAGAAACGATCAGGTTTTTGCAAAAAGACAGCATCCGGTTCACGGGAACGGTCATGAATGCTGGAGAAGAATTTACGCCGGCCATTATCGAACGAAATGGAATAAAATTTGGTATCTTAGCATACACACAAACCGTTAATTTTCATACAAGATGGCATGGATTCATTTCTGTCTTTGATTCAGCAAGAGCATGGCGCGAAATCCATACACTGAAACCGCAAGTGGATTTCGTGATTGCAAGTTATCACGGCGGTGATGAGTATAAAGATGTCCCCGGAGCTTCCGCTGATCGGGATATGAAACTTCTGGCAGATTTTGGTGCTGATATTATTTTTGGGCATCATCCACATGTACCAAATGGTATTGAAATGTATCGTGGATGCTGGATATTCCATTCACTAGGCAATGCGGTGTTCAATCAGCCGCAACGGTTCTGGACACAGAGGTCATTTACCCCACTTTTGGAATTTGAAAAGAGGAACGGTCAGAAAAAAATATCGTCTATAGAATTGATTCCATTTCATCCCGGGTATCAGCCAAGCACAGATTTGAACGAGAACGAAATAGAGGAATTGATGAATCGGATTCAAATGTTATCAACAGTTTCTATCACACACACAGAGCGAGGTTACTTTGTTAAACCGTCTGTTGGAAAAGCATCTCAATAGTTTTTTCATTCTTTTTTCTTGTATAACACTCTCAACCTTTATTGCGGGATGTGGTTCTGATCAAGCGACGAAGCAGCTGAGCGCTGAAGAGCGGTACGCGCTCGGCATGAAAGCATTTAAAGGCGAAGATTATTTAGCGGCGATTGAAGAATTCAAGGTCGTATCGCTGCAGTACCAAGGAAGCAAAGTTGCCGATTCGGCGCAGTTCTCTATGGCTGAATGCAGGTTCCTCCGAGAGGAATATATACTTGCCGCGTTTGAATACGATGTCTTGATACGCACAATGCCTTCCAGCATCTTTGTATCCCGTGCCCGTTTTCGACGTGCTACATGTTTCTATAACCTCTCGCCAAAATTTATTTTAGATCAAAATTATTCCCGAAAAGCGATAGATGAATACCAAGCATTCTTGGAATACCACCCTACCGACACACTAGTATCTTTGGCAGAACAAAGGATTAATGAACTAAATACAAAGCTGGCACAGAAAGATTTCGAGAATGGTATCACATATATGCACATGGAATATTACAAAGCCGCAACTTATTATTTCGATCTTGTCCTGGATAAATATCACGACACGCAATATGCAGAACCAGCAACGCTCAAGAAAGCCGAAGCATTAACAAGTCGTAAGAAATATGCTGATGCAAAAGAAGCACTGCAGAAGTTCCGTGAGAAATATCCGTCGAGCGTTTTGAAGTCGGATGCTGATAGGTTGGATTCTGATATTGAAGCAGGACTTCGTGCCGAGAAAACGAAGAATCAAAAAGCGCTGGAGTCGATGAAAGACACCAGCAAGCCAGTGCCTCAACCGGGAAAATAACATGCAGATACTGAAAGCAAAGCCGGTCAGTGCCTCACAAGTAGAGATGACCGAATTAGTTATTCCGAATGATACAAACCGGCTGGGAAATCTTCTCGGCGGACGATTGATGCATTGGATCGACATCGCTGCTGCCATTGCCGCATCTCGGCACACGAATCGTGTCTGCGTCACCGCATCGCTGGATGAATTGCATTTCCATCATCCGGTCAGGCAGGGTGAGGTTGTGATCTTGCAGGCGTCGGTGAACCGAGTGTTCCGCACATCCCTCGAAGTTGGAGTGCGTGTCACAAAAGAAAATCTTCTTACAGGTGAACGGCAGCACACAAACAGCGCATATCTGATGTTCGTTGCAATCGATGATGATGGTCAACCAGTGCCCGCGAATCCTGTGAAGCCGGTGAAAAATGTAGAAAAAAGGCGTTTCCGTGAAGCAGGGTACCGCAGGAAGTTGCGATTGTTGCATCGTCAGCGAGGTTGATTATCATTCCGGGGAAAGACAACACATTCAATTGCAGCGATCCTTCTCGGCGCCATCGCTTTGCACATGTGCTCAGTTCTACTTCATTTGTTTTCTGGCTTGCTATCCGTACGGTTTCGGCGCAAACGAATGAATCTGCTTTTGGAGAAGTACACTTCTTCCCGCTTCCTGCACAATTTGAAAAGAGTACTCAGGTTTCATCAAATCACCAGCAGGTGACGACACTTGCGTTGTGGTCCGGACATCGCGGCGAAATTCTCTTAGCGACATTTGACACAACGGAGACATCTGTTACGTACACCATGAAACACACGGCGGTTGAGTTTGATAATCTCTATGCGGCGGATTTCAATAGCGACGGATTGCCGGATTTCATGCTGGTGAACAACCATGAGAAATTGATTTCGTTCGTGCTGAATCTGAAACCGGATTCTCTTCAAATAACGAGTACGATGAAGATTCCATTCGAACCTGAACAAATACTCATGGGTGATTACAACAATGATAAGCATATCGATATCCTGGTGTATGCACGTAAAACGCCCGGCATTCTTCCTCTCATTGGCAACGGTAAAGGGTACTTTACGCGTGGTAGAATTATCGCACAGGACAACGCAGTTGGCGCCGCCGATTTTGCTCAGGTGAACAATGATAATCTAACAGACATTGTTCTGTGGGATTGGGTCAAAAGCGAACTCCATGTGCTGTATGGAGCCGGGAATGGAAGATTCATAGATCAGAGTACATTTCCGGTACAAGGCGAAGTGAAATCACTTACGGCAATATCGATGATTCGTGACCATGCACTTGATTTAATGTTGAAGATGACTAAGCCGTCCGAGTTTCAAGTCTGGGAAGGAAACGATTTCGGCGATTTTCAAATAAAAAATCATCTTCCTTGTGAAGAGCATATTACAGATTTCTGTTTTGTTGACGTGAATCATGATGGTTTAAATGACATTGTCATGTCCACGAATCCTGCCTCCCTGCAAGTTTTGTTCAATAATGATATAGATGCATTTACTGATCGCATGGAATATGCCTCTGGTGATGATCCTCAAGATATTGTCGTCATGCCGCAAGGAAATTGTATTGTCTTTGACAGGAACGGTAACCAATTGATTGTTTACAGGAATGCCGCGAAGCCGAGTTCGATGACAGATTCCATTCAGCTTGCGACGGGTGTCTCTCCGACTGAAATCATTGTGAATGATTTTAATCGAGATAGTGTTATGGACATTGCATTGCTCAATACAAAAAGTCAATCTGTTTCGCTCTATTGGGGTCAAAAAGGTACTATTCCTTTTGGACCACTTTCGTATTTATTGACTGGTGAGCCAAATCATCTCGCGTTTCATTCATCAACGGATACGACATTACAGCTTGTACTTACATTTCCGCAGACGCATCAAATTTCGTACTTCACACTTGATGCCGCAAATAATTCTGTCTCTAATGCTTTCATAGGATGCGAGGGAGATGCGCAACTGCTCTCTGCTTCCATAAATCAGAACCATCAGTCAGAATTCGTTACATGGAATACAATGTCACCGGAAGGAAATTCATTAAGCTTTTATGAACAACTTGGTCCGGTAACATTTATCGAGCGTACGTTTCGCCTCCTTCCGCCGGATTTTTTATTAGGAGCTTCGATTGCAGATTTGAATCAAGACGGGTTTCCGGGTATTATCTATGCATACCGAACCGGTGATACTTCGCTAGTAGAACTAGGAGTAGCGTATGGCGACTCCGCGTATTCCATGAAACATCGCATTGTCTCGCGAGAATTTGCGCTTCCCGACGTCAAGCAAGTTTTCATTTGGCTGGCCGACTTTGATAATAACGGTGTTCTCGATTTTCTGATGCAAGCAGGATCTCCCGTGGACTATCTCATGGTTGCCAAAGGGAAGGGAAACGGCCTTTTTTACGATCCTAAAATTATCACAAGCGGCTTACCGATTGAAGAACGGTCGAACCTGCAAATTGTTGATGTAGATGGCGATGGTTTTCCCGATATTGTCATTGGCTCACAAAAGCTTGGGCGCGTGGATTGGTTTCGCAACCGGGGCGATTGCAACTTTGGCGCCGATCAAACATTGGCGACACAACCTGACTTGAGCCATTACGCTGTTGCCGATGTCGATGCTGATGGTGTGAAGGATTTAGCGATGACGCTTGGGAAGAAAGGTATTTTGAAAATTATTAATGGTAAACGGCTTCCTTTTCGATCTGAGATAAACAAATAGAAAACTATGCCTCATAATTGCAAAAAGAGAATTAATACATAACTTCTTGAATAAAATTAATAAGAAAAACATGACCTGGCGCTGGCTCAAATATTTGTCGCTTATTGTTCTTCTCTTTTCTACCGTTTCAAATTGGGCTGCAGCGGAAGATAAGGGGAATTCAAAGCGGCTCACGACTGAACAGCTCCTTAACCATTTACGTTCAATCAAAAATCCTTCTCTTCAACCTGCGGTATCTGACGGATCAATCCAAGATGGAAAGTGCGGGTTCGGAATTCGAGCTCAGGTGATTAATCGATGGCAAGAATTTTCGCAGGAGCAGCGTGCTGAGTTGTCATTGCTGATGAAAGCCAATGTGACGCAAAGCGATACAATTGCCGGGCATTTCCATATTTTCTACGATACGACTGGAATCAACGAACCGGCATTGCTGGATAGTATTAATCAGCGGATTCTAGGGACTGCGAAAGCATATATACAATATGTCGCTCAAATATTCAATCACGTTTGGGACGTTGAAGTCGATCAAATGGGTTATTCAGCACCGCCATTTGAAAGCGGTCAATCGTATTACAACATTTTTGTAACGAATGTGACAGGTGAATATGGATCGACTACACCAATCCTGCAGATAAATGGATCTGAGTATCCACCAAGATATACCAGTTACATTACTATCGATAATGATTACCGTGGTTTCACAACTTTTGGTATAAGGGGATTGGAAGTAACAGCAGCCCATGAATTCCATCATGCTATTCAAATGGGTTCCTATGGTCTTTTCGATATTGATAAATATAGATATGTTCACGAATTGACTTCAACTTGGATGGAAGATGTAGTCTATACTGATGTAAATGATTATTATAATTACCTACCTGATTACTTTGGACGATTCAGTGATGGACGTGCGTTTAACTCCAATCCTGGTACCGGCGGGTACGAGCGTTGTGTCTGGGCGCTTTTTATGGCAAAACAGTTTAGTGCGAACGTGATGCGCTCGGTGTGGGAAGCAATGCGGAATAGTCCTTATCAGGCGGATGTAGATGTTTTTCTTGAAAGCAACGCTGCAGTACTTGCCAATATGGACACAACGCTCCAGACAGCATTTTCCATATTCACGAAGTGGAACTATTTTACATGGGATCGTGCCGATACGATAAATTACTACTCGGAAGGAAATCATTATCCGCGTTTCCAACCGCTTCAGAAAATAGCATATTTTAATACGTCATCGACAACAAGTGGTAATGTTGAACCGTTTTCATCTTCAATGTACGAGTTTAATTTGCAGCAGGATACGATCACCGCTGTTATCGCGAACGTGGATATTGGCAATGCAATAATGAGAAATACAACGCAGCAAAAGATTGATGTCACACTTTCTTCACAATCTCTTTCTCAACCATATATAGAATTGGCAAATGGATTGAAAGTTAAAATTGCTGTTGATAATCTGTCTCTTTGGCGCCCGTTCTTTATGCAGGAGGCAGTCCCGATACAGCGTTTGCAGTTTGATGCGGCGCCAAATCCTTTCCGGCTGGCTGAAGCGCAGAAATTATATCTTCCCATTAATGAAGACAATGCATCATTGGCAGATGTGTACATCTACAACTCGACTTTTGATCTGGCATACTCCGGACAATTCCATTCTTCGTTCTATGAAAACGGAGGTACATACGTTATCGAAGTGCCGGCATCGGCAATTAAATCAAAACTTTCTTCCGGAATCTATTTCATTCTTGCAAAAACGGTAAACAAGAGTTACAAATGGAAATTGGCGGTGATCCGATGAATTCGATATCCATTACAGTGACTGGACTATCGAAAGACTTTAACCGGAGTTCCATCTTCAAAGATATTTCGTTCTCCCTGGCATCACCGGCATCGCTGTCTATTACGGGAAAAAATGGCGCGGGGAAATCAACGCTTTCAAAAATTCTTGCCGGTTTATTAAGTTCAACACGCGGATCTATCACGTATTCGGCAGATGAGAAGCAAATTGGAATTGAGGAATTCAAACATCACATCGGATTTGTTTCGCCGTACTTGAATTTATACGACGAGTTCACGGCATTAGAAAATCTTCAGTTCCTTTCCCGCATTCGAGCTGCAGCTCAAGAAAATGACGAAAGAATAAAAGAACTGCTTGTGACTGTGGGATTATGGAATCGCCGGAATGATAGTGTAGGTACATTTTCTTCGGGAATGAAACAGCGGCTGAAGTATGCATTTGCCCTCCTTCATCATCCGGCGGTCTTGATTCTCGATGAGCCGACAAGCAACCTCGACACAGAAGGCATCGAAGTTGTCAAGGAAATCGTACGGAAACAAAAGGAAACGAACATTCTGATTATCGCAACGAACAACAAAGAAGAAGCTCATTGGTGTGCACAACAAATTCAAGTTGGGACAATACAGCAGTAAATTTATAGCCACGACGTTTACGTCGTGGACAGAAGAATGAAGTAGCATCGGCTTTAGCCATATTTTGAATCGCTTTGGGCTTGGCAAAAAGCCATCCCTTTGGGAAAAGCCCAGATTTTTGGTAAATATTAATACCACGACCTGTCCCGAAGGGATGGCGTTGCCAAAGGTCTTGGCAATATTTTATTGTATTGTGTGTAATATCAGTATTAACACTTATGAAAAAACCGTGAATTTCATTACAAGCACATTGACGATTGTCTCGAAAGATGTTCGTTCGGAACTGCGGACACGTTATGCAATGAACGCACTCTTGATGTTTGTTGTTACCTCGGTGGCAACAATTTTATTTGCTCTTCGAGACGATGAAGTAAGCACAGAAGTCCTCTCCGGAATGTTCTGGGTGGTTATTTTTTTTACGGCAATGTCTGGACTTTCTCGAATATTTGTCAGCGAAGAGGAACGCGGGACAACACTGACACTCCAGCTTGTTGCTTCACCTTCCGTAGTCTATTTCGGAAAGTTGATATTCAACAGCGGTTTGACGCTTGCACTTTCATTGGCGGTTACTGTTTTATACGTAGCAGCGTTTCCGACGTTTATTATCAAGTCGATGGCAATCTTTACGCTGACAATCTTTCTGGGAAGTCTTGGATTTGCCGCTGCCGCGACTATTATTGCGGCTATCATTGCCAAGGCGAATTCAAAAGGAACTTTGTACCCCGTGCTGTCGTTTCCAATTCTGATTCCATTGCTCATGACAGTGATGAAGTCAACTGCCCGTGCTCTCGACGGCGAACTGTTCATTGCGGCGCTGGGCGAATTCCAGATTCTTGTTTCCTATTTGATGATCATGATTGCCGGCTCGTATCTCTTGTTTGATTATGTATGGAAGGAATAAGCATGAGGTTTATTAAATACTCATCCATTGTATTCATCACATTCGTGATTGTTGCAGGTATTGCGATACCGATGGTACCGCAGCCGCAAAGCTGGCTGGAATTTCCAATCATTCCCGGGCTCGAAGATAAAGCGCGGAATATTTTCTTTCACGTGCCGGTTGCGTGGGCAGCGGTGCTTGGATTTTTATTCGCACTCTACTACGGATTTCGTTATCTTCGGACAAAGGATTTCGATTATGACATAAAGTCTGTCTCTGCAGCAGGACTTGGAATGGTGTTCTGCATGCTTGCGACAGTGACCGGCTCTCTTTGGGCTAAGTTCAACTGGGGTTCTTTCTGGAATTGGGACCCACGTGAGACTTCCATCTTTATTCTTCTTCTTATTTACGGAGCGTACTTCGCGCTTCGTTCAGCGCTCGGCTCGGACGAAGTTCGCGCGCGTTTATCGGCAGTCTATTCCATACTTGCAGGATTAACAGCTCCATTCTTTATTTTCATCATGCCGCGCATTGTTGGCGGATTACATCCCGGTGCAAAAGGTGATACAGCGGGTTCCACACCGGTGGCACAGCTTCACATGCCGCCCAATATGCGCTTTGTGTTCTTCATCGGAATAATCGGGTTCAGTTTATTATTTGTGTGGCTTCACAATGTGCGCGTCCGTGCTGCACGGATAGAATATCAACTTTCAAAAAAAGAGAATTGAGGGAGTTATGTACGAATTCTTAAATCAAAACCAAATGTACATCGTTCTTGTTATCACGCTGCTCATCTGGTCCGGCATCATCTGGTATCTGGTGCGTATTGATAAAAAGATTGGACAGATCGAAAAACGTTTAAAGAAGGATAAATGAGATGAATGTAAAAGTGGTGGTCGGTGGTTTGATTATTGTGTTCGGCATTGTGCTGGGAGTAGTAAATTTCTTCGATTCAAATGTCGAGTACGGCGATTTCGCCCTGGCGAAAAAAACGCAGAAAAAAATTCAGGTGAAAGGCGAATGGGTCAAAGACCGCGAGAGCTCTTTCGATGCACAGAAAATTCAATATACTTTTTTCTTGAAGGACGACAGTGGCGAGATTCTTAAGGTCGTTTTAGACGGCGCCAAACCAAATAATTTCGATCTTGCAACCAGCGTCGTTATCAAAGGGAAGTATGTAGACAATTACTTCCATGCTACAGAAGTGCTGACCAAATGCCCGTCAAAGTACGAAGGTAAGATCGGTGTGATGAAAAAACAATCTTGATGTTCGTTGTATGCCCGTGATTTATCACGTACTTTTGAGCCCCCTTCTACACAGGGATTTGATGAATCAAATCCCTGCATATCCTCGTTCCGCTAAATGTCCCTATAAAAGAATTACCTCGTAAAATCTACTATACCTGAGAAACAAGTCAATCCTTGATTTCAGCCAACTTCAATCCGCGCGGATTTCCATCTGGAAGGTAGATTTGAATAGTCTTACCAAGATTTACCATATTTATACCTTAATTTTAAAAAACATTATTTTCTACAACTTAATAACACATTATAGTTATCCAACCAATTTAGTTTGCATGGACGAATGAGGGCGCGTTGAAATGCTGTGAACTCATTTTCATTGCTTTACTTTTTTCGCTGTGCATAGAGAAGCTTCCGTGTGCCACTCTAACTTGATGTTCCAAATTGGAACATCAACATGTTAAACTCTTCATGGCTATGCAGTCGCAATTTGCGACCACATAGGATTTCTCTACCTCGGTGAGCTCAAACATAAAGTCCGAATGAATCTTATCCCCTGTTCACAATAAAGTTGAATGGATTATCAATCCCGAGCGACCATTTTGATATAAACGGCTCGCCATATTTAACGCCGATCTTGGAGCCGAAATATCGGCATCGAGTTTCGATCACTTCTAAAAAATCAGGTCTGCTCAACTTCGTCTCGCTTTCTTTGCTTTCCGGATTGAAGAATTGCGAGGCATGTGCGCGCACAGACTTCATTTTCAAGTCAAATGAACTGCTAATGTCCACAATAAATGTCGGCTCGAATTCCATCCATTGCATAAACTCAAAGTAGTGATGCGGTCGATGGCGTTCCTGTACTTTGCCGTTGAGCATTGTTTTCATCTTTTCCAAACCGCTGTAGTACCAGGCTTCACGGCAAAGGTCGCTTGTATGCACATGATCTGGATGCCGCTCAACACCATAAGGAATAATAAGGAGAGCGGGGCGGAGCTCGCGAATGAGTGTGATAATCTTTAAAAGGTTCTTTCTACTTACTTCAACGTTTCCATCGGGGATTTGCAGATTCCGTCGCGTTACAGCGCCAAGAATTATTGCCGCCTGCTGAGCTTCTTCTCTTCTAATCTCTTTTGTGCCGCGCGTGCCAAGCTCGCCCTGTGTCAGATCGCAAAGAGCAACTTTAGAACCTTGCTGAACTAAGTGAGCGACTGTTCCGCCGCAAGCGAGTTCAATATCGTCGGGATGTGCGCCAATTGCTAATACGTCAACGTTCATAGATATTCCTCAAATGTGTTAATGAAATATAGACAAGAGAAGAGGGAAAGACAAGGAGAACAAATCAGAAAATTGAAGGCGATCAAATCCATGCAGGATTAATGTATTGTCATTTTCCAGAGTTGAATGTGGTGCCAACATTCGGTACTTTGGGAATGGAGTCACTGCATGGCGATCGAAAAAAATGTAATTACCATTACCGAATTAACGCGGCAAATTAAATTTTCGCTGGAATCGAGTTTCCCACGCGTGTGGGTTGAAGGTGAAATATCGAACTTCAAGCAGCATACATCCGGGCATCTGTATTTTACATTGAAAGATGAAGGCGCTCAGCTTTCCGCGCTGATGTGGAGGAGCCGTGTTGCGAATCTCACGTTTCAACCGGAAGATGGAATGAAGGTAATCGCCCGCGGTTCAATTACCGTGTATCCGCCGCGCGGCAATTATCAACTTGATGTAGATCAGATTCAACCGATCGGACTTGGAGAACTTCAGGTTGCGTTTGAGCGTCTAAAACAAAAGTTGGAAAGAGAAGGGCTGTTCGATGCTGAACATAAGAAACCAATTCCGGAATTTCCCGAATGCATAGGCCTTGTCACATCGGAGACAGGCGCAGCACTGCAGGATATTCGAAGCGTGCTTTCGCGCCGCCATCCATCTGTCCACGTAATTCTTGCACCGGTGAGCGTGCAGGGTACAGGTGCTGCGGAGGAAATTGCCGATGCGATCAAAGACCTGAATCAATACGGCGGTAGTGATGTGCTGATTGTTGGACGCGGCGGCGGTTCGCTGGAAGATTTGTGGGCGTTCAATGAAGAAGTTGTCGCTCGTGCGATCTACGCATCAAAAATTCCAATCATAAGTGCTGTCGGGCACGAAATTGATTTCAGCATAGCGGATTTTGTCGCTGATTTGCGTGCACCAACACCCTCGGCGGCGGCAGAATTAGCCGTTCGCGACCGTTCAGAACTTCTTGAAGATATTGCCAACATGTGCTATACTATGCGCGGCGCATTCGACAATCAAGTGTCCGGGCTTCGTGAGCGAATAGTGGGTTTGGTGACCAGTTATTCTTTTAATCGTCCCAAAGATTTGGTCCGGGAATTTTCCCAGCGTGTGGATGAACTTGAACGCAGTCTTGGAATTTCTTTTGCGCATAGTGCTCAGACAGTGCGTCAAAAATATAATTCGCTTCAACGGCAATTACAGGCGTTGAATCCGGGCGGTGTGCTCAAACGCGGGTATGCAATTGTGAGGAAGGAAGGACGGATTGTTTCGAGTGCAACGATGCTGGGGTACGATGACGAAGCTGATATTCAATTCCACGATGGTAGTGTTGGTGTGAAAGTAGAAAAAGGACATTCATGATGACGACGAAGAAAGCAGTGAAGAATTCATTAGAAAGTTCTCTCAAGCGGCTTGAGGAAATTGTGGAAACGCTGGAGCGCGGTGAGACACCACTCGATGACGCTGTGGTTTTATATGAAGAGGGAGTTCAGATTTCAAAAGGATGTGCTGAAAAATTGAAAGCCGCCGAATTGAAAATAAAAAAGTTATCAAAAGAGATTGACGGGCAATTTACACTGAATGAGTCTGAAGAAGCATGAACGAATTTAATTTTCAATTTCTTGATTCCATTAATCTTCCGGAAGATTTACGCAAGCTGGATGTTCAAGAACTCCGGACCGTCTGTGCCGAGGTACGAGAGTATCTGATCGATTGTGTTTCGAAAACAGGCGGTCATCTTGGTGCCGGACTTGGTGCGGTGGAACTTACCGTAGCGCTTCATTATGTTTTTCATACGCCGGAAGATAAACTGATATGGGATGTCGGACATCAAGCATATCCGCATAAAATTCTGACCGGACGAAAAAACAGAATGGAAACAATCCGCACGTTGGGCGGATTGAGCGGTTTTCTGAAGCGTACTGAAAGCGAATACGATACATTCGGCGCTGGACATGCAAGCACGGCAATCTCCGCAGCGCTTGGTATTGCAGCGGCTCGTGATTTAGAAAAAAAGAATTTCAAAGTTGCGGCCATCGTCGGTGATGGCTCTATGACCGGCGGTATGGTGTACGAGGCAATGAACAACGCCGGAGTGCTGAAAAAAAATCTTATCGTTGTACTCAATGACAACCAAATGGGTTCGCTTTCATCGTTAGAACCCAGTGTCTGGTCATTCCACAATTATTTTACAAAGATGTTGACACATCCGACATACAACAAGTTCAAAGCAAATGTGTGGGACTTGACTGGCAAATTGGATACATTCGGCGATCGACTTCGCATGGTTGCGCAACAAATGGAGAAAGGAATTAAAGCCGTTGTAACTCCGGGCATGCTCTTCGAGGCACTTGGTTTTCGTTACTTCGGCCCGATCAATGGACATAATGTCGTAAAGCTGGTAGAAATATTTCGGCAAGTCAAGGATTTAAACGGTCCTATTCTCATTCACGTGATCACTGAAAAAGGGAAAGGATATGCGCCGGCGGAGCGCGAGGTGACACGTTTGCATGGAGTGACGCCCTTCGATAAAATTACCGGTATCTCTCCAAAGAAAAATGGTCAACCGCCGGCGTACACGGATATCTTCGGTAAAGCTCTGGTGGAAATCTGCAAACAGAATACAAAAGTTGTTGGTGTTACCGCTGCGATGTCGGATGGAACGGGCCTCATTCAACTCCACGAAGAAATGCCTGAACGTTTTTTTGATGTTGGTATAGCTGAACAGCATGCCGTGACCTTTGCGGCGGGGATGGCAACAGAAGGATACATTCCGGTTGTTGCAATTTATTCTACTTTTATGCAGCGTGCTTTCGATCAGGTAGTACACGACTGTGCGATTCAGAAATTACACGTCGTTTTGGCGATGGATCGCGGCGGATTAGTTGGTGCTGATGGTGCTACGCATCACGGTGCATTAGATTTTTCTTTCTTACGCTGCATTCCCGGTATGGTTATCATGGCGCCGAAAGATGAACAGGAATTGCGCGATATGCTCTTTACAGCTGTTGAGTATAAACAAGGACCGATTGCTCTTCGGTATCCTCGCGGTCATGCGCTTGGTGTTTCTGTGCGCAATGGATTTCAGAAGTTAGAAATCGGTAAAGCCGAAACAGTACGCTCAGGGAGGGATATTGCTCTGCTTGCCATCGGGAATATGGTGCCGAATGCACTCGCAGCGGCAGACGTATTGAGTAATGAAGGTGTTGAAGCAGAAGTTGTGAATATGAGATTTGCGAAACCGATTGATGAAGAAATGTTAAAATCGTTGGCCCAACGAATCAATACATTTGTTACAATCGAAGAGAATGTCGTTCATGGCGGATTCGGGGCTGGAGTATTGGAAGCGTTCAGTCATTGCGGCATCTCCGATGTTTCTGTCAAAGTACACGGACTGCCGGATGAATTCATTGAGCATGGTTCGCCAAGTGAATTACATCAAATGGTGAAGCTTGATGCTGACGGGATTGCTGAAGTGGCGAAAGAACATTTGAAAATTACTCGCGGAAATTCCGCGTTGCATACCACGTAACTATCATACCGGACCTTGTATGGAAAAAGCACGTATTGGTATCGTTGGACTTGGATCTATTGCACAGACAATTCATCTTCCGATCCTCAGTAAATTTCCGGATGTCGAAATTGTAGCAGTTTGCGATCTCGATAGGGCAAAGGCGCAATTTGTCGCTGATAAATTTAAAGTGCGGCGTTACTACAACAACTTCGAGAAAATGCTTGCGATCGAACAAGATCTCGATGGATTTGACATCTGTACGCCGACGCTATTGCACAAAGACATGGCGATTGCGGCCCTCGCGGAGAAGAATAACGTTCTCATTGAAAAACCTTTAGCACGAACTGCAATGGAAGCAGAAGAAATTGCCGCTGCAGCAAGGAAATATCATCAAACATTGATGGTTGGCATGAACAATCGCTTCCGCCCGGATGCCATGATTCTTAAAAGTTTTATAGAAGATAATGCGCTTGGTAAACTCTTCTATACGAAGGCCGGATGGTTCAAGAAGCTGAATGCGGAGAGTGCCTGGCTGACCAAGAAAACCCAATCCGGAGGCGGCTGCTCGATCTTGCTTTTTGGATGATGGGATTTCCAGAGGTGCGAGAAGTGTCGGCAACAAATTATTCGCATCATACAAAAGATGTAGAGGATTCATCGATCGCGTTCCTCAAAATGAAGAACGGCTCCACCTTAACTATTGAAGCAAGCTGGTCGTTTGAATCAACGTCGGACTTTTTCTACTGCGATTGTTTTGGTACGGATGGAAGCGGATCGCTCAATCCGTTTCGTATCATCAAACGTATGCACGATAATCTTGTCAATGTTGCACCTGCTTCGATCGAAACGCCGCAGAGTCTTTATCGCAAATCATACGAAAACGAACTAAAGCATTGGATTGGCGCGTTGCGTGGATTGCATTCGATTATTTCTAACGGCGATGAAGCTGTGCAACGGATGAAGATTTTAGAATTAATTTATAAATCTGCCAAACGCGGCAAAGCTGTTGCAATAAAGTAGCTCTTGTAAGAATATCAATGACCTCTTCGACAAAGCGTGCTGCGCGATCTTATCATCCTACAGGAAAGGTATCTGCTCCAATCATCGCGCTCCTCACCGACTTCGGACAACAGGATCAATATGTGGCATCGATGAAAGCAGTAATGTTGTCCATCAATGCAACGATGAATATTATTGATATCACTCACGAAATTCAACCTTATAGAATTCATCAAGCTGCGTATATGCTTTGGTCTGTGTACAATTATTTTCCAAAGAATACAATTTTTGTAAATGTAGTAGATCCCGGGGTCGGTAGTGGAAGGCGTATCATTGTGATGAATACAAAGAAGTATACATTTATAGCTCCTGATAACGGATTGTTGGACTTCGTTTTATATCAAGAAAAGAGTGTATCAGCGGTTGAGGTGACACCATCATCTCTCAAAAAATACGCTATTGGCGATATCTCATCAACATTCCATGGACGCGATCTCATCGCACCGCTCGCTGCATATATTTCCGACAACGTGCCGATCAAACAATTTGGTATACCGTATTCACTGCCGGTAATTCTTTCGCCTTTTGTGAGTTCTCGGAGGGACGTTGTACCGATGTGTATTTTGCATATTGATAGCTATGGGAACATTATAACAAACCTCCGGTCTTTTGAATTGGAAAAAAGCATGAAGGAGATACAAACCGTATCGATCGGCAGTAATATGGTGAGCAAATGGATTCGATTTTATGATGAAGCTCCGGAAAATACTCCGTGTCTCATCGTGGGCAGCAACGGTTTGGTAGAGATATCAGCAAAAAAAAATAGTGCTGCACATCTTCTGCACGCTACACTCGATTCGAAATTAAAAGTGTATTGGCGATGAAAACATTCAACGAACATGTCATGATGCGCCGTTGTCTTGAACTTGCACGGAAAGGTGCAGGTATGGTCAATCCCAATCCGATGGTGGGATGCGTGATAGTACGAAACGGTAAAATTGTGGGAGAAGGATTCCACAAGAAATTTGGCGGGCCGCACGCTGAAATTCTTGCGCTGAAACACGCCGGGGAAAAAACGAAGGGTGCAGCATTGTATGTCAGCTTGGAACCGTGCGCGCATTTCGGAAAGACACCGCCGTGCACCGATGCAATCATTCAAGCTGGAATTTCCCAAGTGGTGATTGCGTCGAAGGATCCAAATCCTCTTGTCAGCGGGAAGGGAATACGGCGACTGCGCAGAGCAGGCATTCAGGTAAACGTTGGAGTACTGCAGAAAGAAGCTGAACTGCTGAATGAAAAATTCTTTAAGTTTATGAAAACCGGATTACCGTTTGTCGGCATCAAACTTGCACAAACACTCGATGGAAGAATTGCTGATGTTGCGGGAAAATCAAAATGGATTACATCTCAAACCGCGCGAAAAGAAGTACATCGCCTGCGCAATGATTTTGACGCGGTTTTTGTTGGAGCGAATACCGTTCTCCAGGATAATCCAGAGTTGACGGTCCGGCTTGTGAATGGAAGGAATCCTGTGCGTGTTGTCGTTGATGGACGTCTTTCGCTTCCGACATCTCAAGCACTCTTCAATACAACAGCTGCGCCAACGTGGCTGCTGACATCCGCAAAAGCAGTGATAGCAAATATTCAAAAAGTGCAGAAGCTTGTTTCGCAGGGCGTACGTGTGCTTCCGGTTTCATCTGCTTACCGTATCGACGCGGAATCCATACTCCGCTCACTTGCGGCTGAGGGCGTTTCTTCTGTGCTCATAGAGGGCGGTGCTCATACTGTTGGCGGGTTTGTCAATCGGTCTCTTGCTGATAAGCTGTATCTGTTTGTTGCACCAAAAATTTTGGGAGATGGTCTGAATGGATTCTGCTTTAAAACGCCGAGATTTCTCCGCAAACCAATAATGCTGAAGATGATAAAAAGTACGCTCGTTGGAGAAGATGTACTCATTGAAGCAAAGTTTATTCACGATTGAAAGAAGAACGAGTATGTTCACAGGATTAGTTGAGGAAACTGGAACCGTCAAATCAATGAAACAAAAAGGGGGCAGTGTTGTCTTCACTATTCAAGGAAAAAAAACTGCTAAAACTTTGCGTATCGATCACAGCATCGCGGTGGAAGGTGTTTGTTTGACAGTGATGAAAAGAACTGCAAAGACATTCGACGTACAGGCTGTGGAAGAGACATTGAAAAAAACGACGCTTGGCAAATTGCGGGCAGGTAGCTCTATCAATTTAGAACGGCCGTTATTGCCATCGGACCGGATTGGCGGGCACTTTGTTCTTGGACACGTGGATGGCATGGGCAAAGTGGCAGGGCTGGAATATCGTGAAAGCAGTTGGATTTTCTGGATTCAGGTGCCGAAAAAATTTGCCCATCACCTTGTACCTGTCGGTTCCATAGCTGTCAACGGTGTAAGTTTAACAATGGCTGAAGTAAAAAGTAATTCTTTCGCTGTTTCCATTATTCCACATACAATGGAAGTGACAACATTCAAATTGCTTCGACCGGGAGCCGCAGTCAACCTTGAATTTGACGTTCTCGGCAAGTATGTAGAACGCCTATTTGAGGTAAGAAGGATTTCGATAAAGAAATAATTGTGATCGAACTTTCGTTCTTGCATTTCGAGCCATTTTTTTTTATACTATAGACCGCAAGCCCCACTGTTGGTGGGGATTTTTTTCGCTTGAGGAACGACGTCAATGTACACATTTGCAATCATTATTGAAGTCATTATTGGAATTTTATTGATGCTCGCGATTCTAATGCAGTCGAGCAAAGGTGGTGGATTGGCTGGAGGTTTTGGCGGTGCCAACATGGGCGCTGTCTTTGGCGTCCGGCGCACTTCGGATTTTCTCACCAAGTTGACACAATGGATGGCCGGCGTTTTCATGGTCCTTGCGTTGGTTATCAACTTATGGCTATTGCCGCGTGGTGAGATAAAGAAAGAAAGTGTTATTCAATCTGGTCCTCCTCCGGCAGCGTTACCACCAGCACAGCAAGTACCAGAAGCACCAATACCGGGTAGCAAGTAATCATTTGCACCCATGGCTCAATTGGTAGAGCAACTGACTCTTAATCAGTGGGTTCCAGGTTCGAGTCCTGGTGGGTGCACTGAAGTAACAGTGGATTCATTGTAGAGCGGTCAGAGTGAAAGATGGGATCCAGGTTCTGCGCCGAAGGCGCATCCGCCTCTGGCGGAGAGTCCTGGTGGGTGCACCATGGAGCAATGGACTCGTTGTTGTTATGTAAGCGGAAAAACCTTCTGGACGCAAAAAATATTATTGAATAAAGATTTAGAGTAGGAGAATTCGATTGAACACGTCACCGAAAACACGGTTTTTTAAACCAGAGGAAATCAATCAGAAATGGTTTCTTGTTGATGCAGACGGAAAAACATTAGGCCGTATTGCGTCGCACGTTGCCCATATTCTGCGCGGCAAGCATAAACCGGAATTTACGCCGAATCACGACTTAGGAGATTTTGTCGTGATTGTTAATATCGAAAAAGTGAAGATGACCGGAAAACGGCCTGAGTTGAAAGAACTTTTTCATAACACAGGTTATCCAGGCGGCGCACGTTTTGAATCCTTTAAAGATTTAATAAAAACGAATCCAGAGAAGGTAATGGAGCATGCTGTAAAAGGTATGTTACCGCATAACCGTTTAGGACGTCAGATGTTTAAGAAATTGAAAGTATACCGGGGAGCGCAACATCCCCACGCTGCACAGCAACCAGAACCGATTTCTTTTTGAGTAAGGAATGAACGACTCCATGCAACCAAGAACTACAGTTGGCCGTAGAAAAAATGCCATTGCTCGAGTAAAGCTGATCGATGGTTCCGGTAAAATCACAGTGAACAAACGAGAATTTGAAAATTATTTCCCACTGGAGATTCAGCGGGATGAAATCATGAAACCGTTTAAGGTCACCGACACGATGGGGCGGTACGATGTCATGATACGCGTCAACGGCGGCGGTCCTAACGGACAAGCTGGAGCAGTACGGCTTGGCATTGCGCGTTCGTTAGTCGCACTTGACGAAGATGCCCGCACGGCGCTTCGCGGTGCCGGACTTCTTACACGCGATCCGCGTATGGTAGAACGAAAAAAATACGGACAGAAAAAAGCCCGCAAACGGTTCCAGTTCTCCAAACGTTAATTTGTATTTTCAATCTGCGATGGTCCGTTTGGCTAGAGCAGAAGTTTAATCACAAATCATATTCTCTGATTCGACCGGCAGTGTCCCGATGAATCCAGTTCATCGGGATTCCGGAAGAAGAGGACGAGAATAGCAGTCTAACTGAAAGGATGTTTGATTATGCCTCGTGTAGAACTCGATGCGTTGCTTCAATCCGGTGCCCATTTCGGACACTTGACCCGCCGTTGGAATCCCAAAATGAAGCCCTATATTTTCATGGAGCGCAACGGGATTCATATTATCGATTTAAAGAAAACCCAAGAGATGCTCGAAACAGCATGCAACGCTGTTTCGAATAGCATTGCTGAAGGGAAGAAACCGCTCTTCGTCGGTACGAAACAGCAGGCAAGTGATGTCATGAAGCAGGAAGCACAGCGATGCCATGCGCATTACGTGACGGAACGCTGGCTGGGCGGTATGCTGACAAATTTCAGCACCATCCGAAAAAGTGTGAAGCGTCTTACCAATATCGAGAAGATGGAGACTGACGGCACTTTCGAAAACATTACGAAGAAAGAACGGCTCTTCTTAACTCGCGAGCGCGACAAACTTCAAGCAGTGCTGTCCGGCGTTGTTGAAATGTCGCGTCTGCCCGGTATTGTATTCGTTGTCGATATAAAAAAAGAAGCCATTGCGGTGAAGGAAGCGAAACGTCTGGGCATTCCGGTCGTTGCCATCGTGGATACGAACACCGATCCCGATCCAATTGATTATCCAATTCCAGCGAACGATGATGCCCTTAAATCAGTACAATTGATTGCGAAAGCTATTGCCGACGCAGTGCTCGATGGTGTTGAGCGCGCATCTGCAAAACAACAAGCAGAAGCGGAAGAGCGCGCAACAGCAGATGCCGCAGAGAAAGCTTCAGAAAAAAAATAATTGAAAGAAGGAAGTGAATTCGTATGGCAGTAATTTCTAGTGACGTAGTAAAGAAACTTCGAGATATAACCGGCGCGGGCATGATGGATTGCAAAAATGCTCTTACGGAAACCAAAGGCGATATGGAACTCGCTATCGATTATCTCCGTAAAAAAGGAGCTGCAGTTGCTGCAAAACGTGCCGATCGTGAAACGAACCAAGGCGTAGTGGAAGCATACATTCACGCCGGCGGGAGAATTGGTGCAATGGTAGAGTTAAACTGCGAGACAGATTTTGTCGCAAAGACCGCTGGATTCAAACAATTGGCGCATGATATTGCCATGCAAGTTGCTGCAATGACTCCGCTCTATGTATCTCGTGAACAAATTCCGCAGGCGGTTATCGAAAAGGAATTGGAAATCTATAAAATACAAGCGCAGAATGAAGGCAAACCGGCGCAGATTGCAGAAAAGATTTCGCAGGGGCGCCTTGAAAAATTCTATCAAGAAACAGTGTTGATAGAGCAAAGTTTTATCAAGGATTCTGGTAAAACTATTAAAGATATTATTGATGAAGAGACGGCGAAGGTTGGCGAAAAAATCACTGTTCGTCGATTCCTTCGTTATCATCTTGGTGAATCAAATTAAAAATCAAAATCCCGAAAACAATTCGGGATTTTTTTTGCGGGGGTGGGTATGGCAGACCTCAAATACAACCGTGTTCTCTTAAAACTCAGTGGGGAATCACTTATGGGCGATCGAGAGTACGGGATCGATCCTAAAGTAGTGACTCGTTATGCTGAGGAGATTGCATCGATTGCAAAGCTTGGCGTGCAAATCGGTATAGTGATCGGCGGCGGAAACATTTATCGCGGTATGGAAGGATCCACAGACGGTATAGATAAGGTGACCGGCGACCAAATGGGAATGCTGGCAACCGTTATCAATGCACTAGCGTTACAAAATTCGCTGGAGCACAAGGGATTAAAAACACGCTGTTTGAGTGCAATCGATATGCAACGCATTGCCGAGCCGTTTATTCGGCGGCGCGCTATCCGTCATTTGGAAAAGGGCCGTGTGGTTATTTTTGCAGCAGGTACAGGAAATCCCTATTTTACCACCGATACTGCCGCGGTACTGCGTGCAATCGAAATAGAAGCGAATGTGATCATCAAAGGAACGCGCGTTGATGGTGTGTATGATTGCGATCCAGAAAAGAACCCTGCAGCTATCCATCTTCCCGAAATCTCTTATGCAGACGTTTTAAAAAAAGACCTTCAGGTTATGGATCTCACTGCAATCACTCTTTCTAAAGAGAATAACCTTCCGCTGGTCATATTCAATATGAATATTCACGGGAATTTGAAGCGTGTGGTCTGTGGAGAAGCGGTTGGATCAAAAATAGTTGAAATATCGACACAAAAATCGTAACATCATTCATCCAATTCACTAATTGATGGGACGCCTATGACAAACTCAAAAGATATTCTGAAACAAGCAGAAGACAGAATGAAGAAAGCCGTGGAAGTTGTACGGGAAGAACTTATAAAAGTCCGCACAGGCAAAGCAACCACAGCACTGTTAGACGGAATTAAAATTGATTACTACGGCACTATGACTCCGCTGAATAAAGTCGCAAACGTTAGCATACCGGATGTGCATACGGTTGCCGTTCAACCGTGGGAAAAAAATATTATCCCGATCATTGAGAAGGCAATTCTGGTAGCCAATCTTGGTCTCAATCCGGTTTCAGATGGAACAATCGTGCGTGTTCCAATTCCTGCGCTGAATGAAGAGCGTCGTCGTGATCTGGTGAAGTTAGTAAAAAAGTTCGGTGAAGATGGAAAGATTGCTATACGCAATATCCGCCGTGATGCCATCGAGCATCTCAAAAAAGCTGAAAAAGGCGAACACATGTCTGAAGATGAACGAAAACGCGGTGAGCAAGATACACAAAAGCTTACAGATAAACACATTAAAGATATCGACAATCATCTTGCTATGAAAGAAAAAGAAATAATGGAAGTATGATATCGATAGATTGTTGGATATGGTATACCGATTTCTAATTAATGGAATAAGGATTGTTTTCTATAGATTGAATATGTAACCTTCAAAAATGTATTCCGTACTGAAAATGAATACGACAATTTAAATAGGAGTTTTCCGAGGGCAAATCAACAACTCCACTTCTGAAATCAAAATAAAAAAGTAATTACCACGAGGTATGCAGTTGACTTGGTGGATCATTGAATGTGAATACCACAGTTGACAGTATCGTTTGAATTCTCTTGACGCTTTACCGTGATTCTGATATAATTGTTCAATGGTGAAAAGAAAAAAAACCAAATCGCAAGTTTGTTTACTTCTAAATCCAATATTTTATCGATTCTAGCAAGAGGAATTATATGAAAATGAAAAGCATTTTTCTAATTGGATTCTATTGTTTTTCGATTCCTTTTTGGGAGATATCAATTGTCGCCCAAAAATTGGAAAATACTGATATTTCACTTTCAAAAAGACCGTGGAAAGGGTATTCAATTCTTGGTAATGGTACTATATGCGCGGTATATTCAGATGATCGGCGAATTGATGGAAAAGGAATCCAGCATTTTTACTATAATGATTATACTTGCGATTATATTTCGGCGTCTAAAGTCAGCTTATACAATAAGTCAACAGATAATCAATTAATTGCAATAAGGGATAAAGAGATTGGATTTAAAAGTTTTTTTACAGCTTCCACTAATAATTACTATCCAAATTCAACTGTCCAATTGGTAAACTGTTATGCTCATCCTGAAAATGCGATAATACTTTCTTCACAAGTTTCAGGTGGTTCAAATGAATTAATACAGAAGATTGAAATTAATCTTGTAGATAAAAAAGTCACAGATAAAGAAATCCGTATGGTTTCGTTAAAAGTTGAAAACAACAAAGCCATTGCTGAATGGTCTAACAATGTATTTATAGTTATAGCTGGAAAGACATCGGAACAGTTGGTAGATATAAAAGGTTCGGTTGTTAGTGTAACAGGTAAAGTAAGACCGGATGAAAAACTCGAAGTAATAATTTGCCCTTCGAAATCATTAAATGAAGCTATTGAAAATGTAAACAGGTTGCGGTCACAAAAAGACTTATATGCTTCAGCCCAAGATTATTGGAGTAAATGGCTGAAGAGTGGAATTGTGCCCCAGTTCAATGAAAATGAAAAAAGCTATTCTGCTTTTTTTGAACGTAATATATATTGTGTTAAATCAGCAATTTTAAATGGGCAAATTCCTGCCGATATCACCGGGCAATTTGTTACAAACAATATGCCCCAGTTGTATCCCCGTGATGAAATGATGTGTGCCAGGGTAATGCTATTGACCGGACATTTTGACGAAGCAAAAGATATTATTACGTTTTGGAATAGAAAGGAAATCCCGCGAAAGAGCAAAGGCGAATGGTATGCCAGGTATGATGCAAATGCTAAAGCTGTTGATGGTGGAACTGGTGCCAGGTATGATGAACCCGAATGGGATGCCAACGGATATTATATTCAATTGATCGATATGTACTACCAGCAAAAGAAAGTTTGGTTGGTCAATAAGGATTTTATTTACGAGTTGGCTGATTTTCTGGTAAGTAAAATTGATAAAAATTCTCTTTTATACGAAGGGGGAATTGTTGAATGGACTGGATATTTACCTGCTACCAATATGACTTGCGCAGCCAGTCTCCTAACGGCATCTAAGATAGCTGATAGCTTTGGGGATAAGGACAAAGCGTTGCTTTATAAAAATACTTCAGAAAAAATATCGGTTAACTTAATTATGATGTTCGATAAGAAGAACGGAACCTATGCTGATGTCCGGTATATTGGTATAAAAGGTGCGAACAATGAAAGCCTTTCAAACATCACAAAAGATACTTTGTACTTGTGGGATTGTTCCATGAATTTTGGCCTCATCTGGGGTTATCCAAATCATAAAGAGGCAATTGAATCCAATAATTTCTACCAGAAGAATACCTATAAACTGAATGGTGGGGTACAATATTTTGAAACACTTGATAATAGTTTGACCGATTATGGACATGCCTGCTTTTTCTTCACCACGGCAGCCAGTGCCCAATACCATTCTTTGTTTGGAAATCCGAAAGTTGCAAAACAAAATATCGATTGGATGATAAACAATTCGAACAGTTATGGCCTGATGCCTGAAAGAATATATTTAAACAATAGCGATTGTAGCCCGGCATCGCCACTTTCATGGTGCAGCGCAGAGTTTTCGGCTGCCCTGTTATATTACAGCAAGGTTTCTAAATGAAAAATAAATAAATCAATGTAAATACTTAACATTTCCGACTCAACCAGTCAAATGTGAAATCCCGGTTTCGAAATAACGGAATCGGGATTTCTTTTTTCAGATTGAAAATGTAACCTTCGCAACTGAAATTCGTATTGAGAATATAACTGACGAAACAAACAGGAGACTTCCATGACTAATCAACAACGCCGCCTCTATCGAAATCAAACGAATAAAGTGGTTGCCGGAGTTTGCAGCGGACTCGGTGAGTATTTGAACGTAGATACCACGGTTGTCCGCCTTGTTTGGATTCTCTTAACACTTCTAGGCGGTGCAGGAATTATTGCATATATCCTCGCATATTTTATTGTTCCAGAAAAACCAATTGAACCTGGTCAAGCAACTTCGCCGCAGATTCATGATTTTACTGCTGTGCGCATTTTTGGATTTCTGTTCGTTGGCGCAGGCGTCGCTATCTTACTTGACAATCTTGATATTTTATCATTTCATCGCTGGTGGCATATGTCGTGGGAATTTGTATTCCCCGGGCTTCTTATTCTTGCCGGTATTTATTTCCTTACAAAACACGACAAGATTTCAACGCCTCTGCAATCACAAGAATCACCAATGACAGGGGAACAGCCCTCTCAGGATCAGATACCACACAAGGATTCTTCACCACATGACCAGCCGAAACCGAAAGCGCTTCGGCGTTCGATGAGCGATAAAAAACTTTTTGGGATTTGTGGAGGAGCGGGAGAATATTTTGATATCGATCCGACAATCATCCGTATTGCATATGCGGTTTTTACCGTGCTTTCCGGCGGTACAGGAATTTTGATTTATTTGTTGATGTACTTGATTATTCCTGAAGGTCAACCGCAAACAAGAACACAACAGTGAGGAAATGATGGAAACGATTACACGAAAGCGGTCCAGCGGATTTTCCATATTCGGAATTTTTTTGATTCTGCTGGGCGCGGGACTTATCCTGAGCAAGCTGAATCTATTTCATTATAAATGGGGGACTATTCTTTGGGTGTGTCTGGGCGTTGCAGGACTTGCGGCGGCAGTCCAGGCCTTTATCACGCGAAGACGCGGAGTGGTTTTCTGGGGAAGCTTTTTATTCTTCTCGAGCATTGCAATTCTCGTCCACAGGTTTGAACTTTTTAATTCTGCTCCGTGGGATGTCCCGGCAACTTTTTCTCTTGCGCTCGGCCTTTCATTTTTGATGTTATTCTTCTATGAACCGCGTCGTTTTGGTGTACTTATTCCCATGCTCTTCTTCGGCGGGTACGGCATTCTGTACTATTTATGGTGGTGGGATGTGATTGATTGGTTTGAGATGAAATACTATGTGCACACCTACTGGCCCGTACTCATTATTCTCTGGGGGATTTCACTTATCTTCCGCCGCCGGCAACAAAAAAATTAATGCGCTTCTAACCAGTTCTTACCGATACCGAGATCGACTTCAACGGGAACAGTAAGCGGAAGCGCTTGGCACATTTCCTTTTCTACAAGCTTTTTTAAAGTTAATTCTTCATTCATTCGCACTTCAAAGACCAATTCATCATGAACTTGCAGAAGCATGGAACTAACAAGTTGCTGCTTTATTATTTCTGCGTCAATATGCACCATTGCGAGTTTAATCATGTCCGCCGCAGTTCCTTGAATTGGCATATTAATGGCTTGCCGCTCGGCATTCTGGCGGATGTTTTGATTGTTGCTGCGGATGTCTGCAATGTATCGCCGACGGCCAAGGAGCGTGCTGACATATCCATCTTTTCGCGCACCTGCAATCGTGTCACCAATGTATTGCTGAACTTTTGGGAAGCGGGCAAAGTAGCGCGCAATAATTTCTTTGGCCTCGCCCTGACTAATTTCTAATCTGCTGGCAAGTCCGTAAGCACCGATCCCGTACATAATTCCGAAATTCACTTCCTTTGCTTTCCGCCGCATCTCTCGTGTGACATCCGATGCTGCGACTCCGAATACTTTTGCCGCCGTTGTCGTATGAATGTCTTCTTTATTCCGAAATGCTTCAGTCATTCCTTCGTCACCGGACATGTGCGCCATCACTCGCAATTCGATTTGCGAATAGTCGGCAGAAAGAATAAGCGATCCCGGATCGCCGGCGACGAATGCTTTCCTTATCGATTTGCCAATCTCTGTGCGGATGGGAATGTTTTGAATATTTGGATCGCTGCTCGATAATCTTCCTGTTGTCGTGACTGTTTGATTAAACGATGTATGCACCCGTCCTGTACGACCGTTAATCAGTTTCGGAAGAGCGTCGATGTACGTTGATTTCAATTTTGTTGATTGTCGGAATTCGAGCAGCATCTCAATAATAGGATGCGTGTCTTTTAATACTTCAAGCACAGCGACGTCGGTGGAAAAGCCCGATTTGGTTTTACGTACCGGCATCAATTGAAGTTTGTTAAACAGTACTTCCGCAAGTTGTTGTGTAGAATTGATGTTGAACGAAGTGCCGGCGGCAGCGTGAATTTCACGCGTAAGGGTTTCAAGTTGGTGCTCAAGTTCCTTCGACATAACGGCAAGAAAATCGACATCAATAGCAACTCCGGTACGCTCCATGCGAGCAAGAGCAGAAACGAGCGGGAATTCCATTTCTTCGCAAAGTTTTATCATGCCAAGTTCGTTCAACTTCTTTTGAAAATATTCGTACAACCGAAAAGTGATGTCGGAATCTTCACATGAATAATCAGAAAGAAGCTGGAGGGAAACTTCGCGAATATGTTTTTGCTCTTTGCCAGTGCCCACCAAATCTGAAAAGGAGATGGTCTTATATGAAAGATATTCTGCGGCGATATCATCCATATTATGCTGGCCATCTGCACGGACGATGTAACTGGCGATCATCGGATCAAACAGCGTGCCTTCGACATTCATTCCATACTGTGACAGTACCAGTATATCATACTTAATGTTATAGCCAATTTTCTTGATGCGGGAATCTCCAAGAATCGGCTTAAGTATTTTGCAAACGAATTCCGGTGACAAACCTATGGAAGCATTCGATTGATCATCTTTGTTGCCAAAGAGACCGCCTTGCCCCTGTCGTTCCTTACCAGAAACTGCAACATAGAATGCTTCGTGCGGCTTAAGTGCGAATGAAATTCCAACAAGTTCAGCGTTCAGCGAATCAGTAGAAGTTGTTTCTGTATCGAAGACAAATTCTTGTGCAGATTTTAGCTTGCCGCAGAGTGTCGCAAATTCGCGTTCGGTCGTGATGAGATGATATTGATGTTTATCAGTCGTAATATCGGAAAGTGGTTCTGGTGGTGTAAATTCAATGTCTGGATCTACGTGAGCTGGTGTTTCCGGTATCTCCAGTGTTTCCGGTGTTCCCATCTGAAGCTTACTGAGGAGCGACCGGAATTCAAGTGCTCCAAATAATTCCATCAACTTGGCAATGTTTCGTTTTTCTGCTTTCAACGAATGGAAGTTAATAGGAAGTGGTACGTTGATATCAATTGTGACAAGTTGTTTAGAAAGAAATGCCAATTCTTTATTGGCTTCTAATTTCGCGCGTACGCCTTTTTGAGGAATTTCATCAAGGTGGCGATACAGTTCTTCGATACTGCCGTACTTTTGGATGAGCGGAATCGCTGTCTTTTCACCAATTCCCGGAACTCCCGGTATATTATCTGACGCATCACCGATGAGGCCCATGACTTCAATGACTTTTTCCGGAATGACGCCAAATTTTTGTTTCACTCCGTCACAATCCACAATTTCGACGTCTGTCCCTTGTTTGCCGGGTTTGAAGATTTTTGTCGTATCGGAAACAAGCTGCATAAAATCTTTATCGGGAGTGACGAGGAAAGTAAGAGCGCCCTCACGCTCAGCTTGTTTTGCTAAAGTGCCAATAATGTCGTCCGCTTCGTAGCCATCCATTTCAACCACTGGAATATTATATGCTCGCACCACTTCCTTGATGAGAGGAATCTGCGTTATCATGTCATCCGGCATTTTCTGGCGCGTTGCTTTATATGCTTTATAAGCTTCGTGACGAAACGTTGGTTTGCCTGTATCGAACACAACCGCAATATGATCGGGAAATTCCTGCGAGAGAATGCGATTCAGAAATGTGACAAAACCATAAACGGCACTTGTATTCTCGCCCTTCGAATTCATCAGCGGCTGACGAATAAATGCAAAATATGCTCTATACGCCAGCGCCATTGCATCAATGAGGTACAGCCTTTCTTTTCGCGAGCCATTGGGAGGCATAAAACTTAATCCTTCAATAGAAAATGCTATTGAATCTATTAGAGTATTCTCCAAATTGCAACAAAATGCCAATACAACTTATCAAAACCGGACAAAGAACATTTAGGGATAATTGCAATTAAAAAGGTTTTCAGGAATTAAGCAGCCATAGTAATTGTTCTAAAAATATTGGAGAACTGCAATCACTCAGCATCGACTTTTATACATATAAACTAATTCGGAAGGGGCTATGCAATGGCAGACCAAAAGCTGACAGGCGAAATATTTTATCCATCAAATGATACAATTATCAATGCACGTGCCCGTGACTGGGAAGCTATCAGTGCACAAGCGGAGATTAACCTGGAAGGATTCTGGGCGAAGGAAGCAAGTGAACTGCACTGGTTTGAACCATGGACGAAAGTCCTGGACGATTCCAAGAAGCCATTCTATCAATGGTTTGTTGGAGGCAAAACGAATATTGCGTACAACTGTCTGGACCGGCATACAAAAACAGCCCACCGTAATAAGCTTGCCCTCATGTGGGAAGGGGAAAAAGGCGAGTTCCGTTCATTCTCCTACTTTGCTCTGCGCCGTGAGACATGCAAGTTTGCGAACGTTCTGAAAAGTCTCGGAGTGCAAAAAGGCGACCGCGTGACATTATATATGGGAAGAATTCCTGAGCTTGTCATTGGTATGCTGGCGTGTGCGCGGATTGGAGCGGTTCATTCAGTTGTCTACGGAGGATTTACTGTTGAGGCATTGCATGAACGTTTGGAAGATAGCCACTCCAAAATATTGATTGTCGCAGATGGATCGTACCAGCGAGGCAAGATAGTTCCGCTGAAAGCAATCGCGGACGAAGCATTGCAACGTGCGGCAAGTGTTGAAAGTGTTTTGGTTGTAAAGCGGACAGGCGAGCCGGTCAATATGGAATCGGGACGCGATATGTGGTTTCATGAGTTGATGGCTCTTCCGATCGCAAATAGTCAGTGCAACATTGAAAAAGTAGATGCCGAAGATCCCCTTTTTCTTCTCTATACTTCTGGTACAACCGGCAAACCGAAAGCCATTCTTCACACACATGGCGGATATATGGTCGGCACCTACGCGACGCTCAAGTACGTTTTCGATATTAAAGAAGAAGATCGATACTGGTGCGCGGCTGATCCGGGCTGGATCACTGGACACAGTTATATAGTCTATGGACCGCTCTTAAATGGCGCTACGTCATTTATGTATGAAGGAGCACCGGCGTATCCATTTCCAAATCGTTGGTGGCAGATGATTGAGCGCTATGGCATCAATATTCTCTACACGGCTCCGACAGCCATTCGAGGTCTGATGCGTTTCGGTGAAGCATGGCCAAACCGCCATGATCTTTCATCTCTCAGATTGCTTGGTTCTGTCGGTGAGCCAATTAATCCTGAAGCATGGAAATGGTACCACCGCGTCATCGGCAAAGGGAAATGTCCGATAATGGATACATGGTGGCAGACAGAGACAGGGATGTTTATGATCACTCCAACGCCTGTTGTACCGCTAAAACCAGGATCTGGTACGCGTCCATTTCCTGGATTAAAGATGGACATTTACAACGAGGAGGGAAAACCGGTTGGCCCAAATGAAGAAGGATTCCTTGTGATTAAGACCCCTTGGCCGGCAATGATGCGTACGATTTATAAAGATCCGGATCGGTATGTCAATCAATACTGGAGCAAATTCCCCGGTGTGTATCTGACAGGAGACTCGGCAAAACGCGATGAAGATGGATATTACTGGGTCATCGGCCGTGTGGATGATGTCATCAAAGTCTCTGGATATCGATTGGGCACAGCTGAGATTGAGAGTGCGCTTGGAAGCCATCCAGCAGTCGCTGAAGCAGCTGCAATCGGTTTGCCGCACGAAGTGAAAGGAAATGCGATTTATACGTACGTTATTTTGAAAACCGGAATTGAAAAAAGTGATAAACTTATCGAAGAACTCCGCCACCACGTTTCACATGAGATGGGACCAATTGCAAAACCAGAACATATCGAGTTTGTTGATTCTTTACCAAAAACCCGAAGCGGGAAAATTATGCGCCGGGTACTCAAAGCGAGGGCATTGGGTCAAGAACCGAAGGATATTATGACATTGGAAGAATAGCGCGGAGAAGTCAACGAGAAGAATATTTTCTTTGATCTATGAAGTATTGTTCTTTGACATTTCAACTTGCCTCTTCTAACATTTCCACTTCGGCAACATTGGCAGCGTCAGTTGATGGCAATCCATCATTGCCGTGCATATCAACAAAGAATAATCGGACGAGAATGACGGCAGAAAATAAAATGCCGCCGGTGATAAAAAAGTTTTCCCTTAATCCCACTTCTGCAGCGATCAATCCGCCTAAGGGCGGCCCAATCATTGCTGCGAGAACGCTGAAGCTGGACGCAATACCGATAATACCGCCGCGGCGTTCGTTAGATGAATTCTTTGTCACGTACGAATAGAGAGTTGGAAGTAATCCTCCCATAAAAAGTCCCTGGAGTGCTCGAAGAAAAATGAGTTGATACGCTTGCGTCACCAATCCCTGTGCGGCGAATGCCGCCGCGGAACCGATGATGGCAATGGAGAGGTTTTTCTTATAACTTTTCGCATCGTTTCGTTTTCCCCACCATGGTGCCGAGATGACCATTGCTAGACCTGTCGTAGAAAATATTGCTCCAGAAATTGTTGCAAGATATTCCTTGTTTATCTCTAACGAATCGACGTACAAAGAAAATATTGGCTGTATCATAAGAATAGCGGCCTGCGAAAGTAGAATAATGCCGAGCGCGATCCGAATAGGTCTTGAGCGAAGCGCATAGCGATAGTTGTCAATCAGCATATGAAATGAAACCGATTCGACGCGCTGCTCATGTGTCTCCCGCACATATTTTACAACAACAATACCTGAAAGAGCGCATATCGCGGCAACAATAAAAAAGAGCGGGCGATAACCAAACATATCTGCAAGTGTGCCCCCAACGAGCGGTCCAATGACAGTGCCGCCGGCAGAAGCTGTTTGCAAAATGCCAATTGCGTAACCTGACTTTTCTCGCGGAGTCGTTTCGGATACAAGTGCAAGCGCTGAAGCTACGAAACCGCTCAATGCTCCTTGAACCATCCGAAAGAAAAAAAGCATCTCAACGTTTGGAGAGAAACCAATAAGCGCTTGAGAAATTGCTAATCCAAAAATTGCACGGACAGTCATGGACTTGCGGCCGTACTTATCGCCCATCATTCCCCATAATGGTGTGAAAAAGAAGGAAAGAAAGAATGGCCCTGCATAAACAAGTCCGCTCCAACTTGCAATTACTTCAGGATCGGTGACGCCGAGTTCTCGGATATAGAATGGAAGGAAGGGGACTACGAGGTTCATCCCCATCATCGCCAGGAATTGTGAAGTCCAGATGATGTACAGATTCCTGCGCCATGGTTCTAATTGCTTTTTCATTCTTGAGCACTTGCGTAAAATAATTTCATAAAAAAATATACTGAAAGGTGGTCTTAAAACAAAAAAACTCCATTGCCGCGATGTTGCTCTGCATGCTGAGGATCCTTCTTGATTTTTCTTCATAAACACAGTATGATACGGCAGTGTTGTTTTATTCATCAATGAACATTTTATCTTCTGATGCGGAACAACCTAGTAATCGATTTCGTCTTTCTTAGAGGAGAGTTGTAACCTTGACAATCACTCCAGTTTTGAGTACAATTATTTCAGAAAAGAAGGTGTGCAATGAAAATCCTCTTGAAAACAACAGCAGTAGTTTTGGTCTTTAGTGCGATAGCTATAGGCCAATTCAGATCTCAACCGGAAGCGAGATCTTCGGCTGGAGAATCATTGCTTCGTTCGGATGATGGATTGCTTTTCGGATGGATTGATCCAAGCCGATTCACTATTCACAATAGTTATTCACTCAGCTACACAACCTCCGGCGGCAAAGGTTATTCACTTGGCGAACTGACGAGCAACATTGCGTATCAGATTTCGAATCCGCTTTCCGTTCAGTTTGATGTGAGTTTAGTGCACTCGCCGTTCAATAGTCTTGGCGGCAGTTTCGCAAAAGATATTTCAGGGATTTATTTATCGAGAGCAGAATTAAATTATCGGCCAAGTAAAAACATGCTGCTCCAAATTCAATACCGGCAATTACCCGCAATGTATTGGCTCAATAACTACGATAGATTTGGTTTTATGCCGATGTACGATCGAATCGATGAGGAGGAGAGTCACTGAACCGCAAGTTAAAACGAGTGTCTCGAAGTGAACCGGGTCAGGCTGAATGGCTTGCTGTCAGCTTTCTCGGTTCTTTTTTTGTCAGGCAGGAATGAAGCAAGCCGAGCATTCCAACACTACTATCCACCCAGACGTTGAATCTTCAGCATCAAGTGAACGTGTTCACAAAAACCAACGACTGACTGCATTGCGCGGGAAGATAATGAAGGGTACGCTTATCGTTCTGAGCGTCGCATTCTTTCTTGCGATCTATGTACTAGCAAACAGAAGAAGTAATACTGGAAGTGAGGAAGGTGGATACATCCCGGTTGTGAACAACCGGGCACTCGAAGTAGAAGTGTTGGATGGCGCAGGAAGTATGAGAGCAGCGCAGCACTTGACGAATGTCCTCCGTACACAAGGATATGATGTTGTCGAGATGAAGAGAAATAATAACGAAGTTGAAGAACGCACTATTATTCTTGATCGTTCTGGCAACTTGGATGCTGCAAGGAAGCTCGCAACAATGCTTGGAGTTTCCCAGGATAAAATATTCCAGAAAATCGACCGCACACGTTATCTTGATATCACTGTCGTGATAGGAAAAGATTATTCCAGACTTAAAGCGTTTCAGTCATCCACTGAAAGGAAAATACATTGACTGCACGTACATTAGCAAAACGAATTGCCGACTTGATGATTTCAAAGAAAGCAATCGATATTGTGATTTTAGACTTGAAAAAGCTCACAAGCGCAACAGACTTTTTCGTGATTTGTTCGGCAGACTCAGATACACAAGTGAAAGCGATCGCCGATTCAGTGCAGGATGGAATGGAAACTCTTGGCGAGCGCGTATGGCACCAAGAGGGTTATCATGCATTGCGCTGGATTGTCTTGGATTATGTTGACGTAGTGGTGCACGTTTTTCATAAAGAAGAAAGATCGTTTTACAACCTTGATCGTCTCTGGGGCGATGCGAAGAGAACAGAAGTGCAAGATCCATTAGAGGCTCCAAAGCCGGTAGCACATAAACGCCGCGCGACTCTCCGAAAACCGATCAAGAAGCAACACATGGAAACAGAATGAAGAGGTATCTGACGGAAAAATTTGGCGTAGCGCTTGCTTCACTTTCGTACGACGGTGTTGCAACGTTGACGTTCGAAAAGCCGAAAGATGAAGCACACGGCGATATCACAACGAATATCGCAATGCTGCTGGCGAAGGCGGTAAAGAAAAATCCGCGCGCAGTGGCGCAGGAAATTATTAACAAGCTCGAAGTAGAGCCGAACTCTGTCTCGAACATTGAAATTGCTGGACCGGGGTTTATTAATTTTCGTTTCACGGAAGAATTCTTCACTGCACAGATTGGCGCTATCCTCAAACATGCAGAAACGTTTGGGAAAAAGAATATAGGCAACGGGAAGAAGACACAGGTGGAGTATGTGAGCGCGAATCCAACCGGACCTTTAAGCGTTGGTCATGGCCGCCAAGCAGCGGTTGGCGACACGATTGCAAATCTGCTTGTGTGGACGGGACATGATGTTACGCGAGAATATTATTACAACAACGCAGGCCGCCAGATGCGCATGCTTGCAGAATCAACGTATGCGCGGTACCGGCAGTTGTTCGATTCTTCGTTCCTATTCCCAGAAGATGGTTATCAAGGCGACTATATCTGTGAAATTGCAGATGATTTAAAGAAAGATCGCAGCGATTCCATCGTAACGATGTCATTAGAAGAAGCATTGGCACTATGTAAAGAATTTGCAGAACAGGAATTGTTTACAGCAATTAAGAAAGTGCTCGCAAGAATGGGTGTTGTGCATGATATTTTCTTCAATGAGGATTCGCTCTACAAAAGCGGAATGATTCAGGAAGTAATTGAAGAATTTCGCAATAAAGGGCTTGCGTACGATCAAGACGGGGCTGTCTGGTTGAAGACGAGTGCATTGGGACTTGACCAGGATCGCGTTATTGTCAAGTCCACCGGCGAGCCAACGTACCGCTTACCGGATATTGCATACCATCGGGAAAAGTTTCGGCGCGGCTTCGAACTTATTGTGGATGTCTTTGGTGCAGACCATATTGCTACAATTCCTGATGTTCTTGCCGGAGTGAAAGCGCTTGGCTACGATCCTGAAAAGGTAAAGGTAGTCATTCACCAATTCGTAACGCTTATGCGCGATGGCGAACAAGTTAAAATGTCCAAGCGGCTTGCGAACTTTGTAACGCTTGATGAATTAATAGATGAAGTCGGATCAGACGCAGTACGTTTCTTCTTTTTGATGCGTTCTACATCCAGCCACTTGGAGTTTGATTTGAATCTTGCCAAAGAGCAATCGGAGAAAAATCCGGTTTATTACTTGCAATATGCTCATGCCCGAATCGCCAGCATTCTTCGATTTGCGGAGGAACAAGGAACGTTGAACGCAACAAATGCCCTTACAGGCATCGAGTATAGCTTGCTCAAGGGACCTGCAGAAATTGCACTGTCTAAACTGCTCCTTGATTTTCCTGAGACTGTTGAATCCTGCGCGATGAATTTTGAACCGCATCGGCTGACGACGTATTTGCAGGATGTCGCAACCGCATTTCATCGATTTTATCATGAGCACCGTATTGTCATACCAGAGTTGGATATTGCAAAAGCACGGCTTGCGCTCTGCCTTGCCACAAAGACAGTAATCGCAAACGGATGTAAAATTCTCGGAATTTCCGCTCCCGAGCGAATGTAGTAAAGCGTTGACATTTGAAAATTAATTCTGTAGTTTCTCATCAACAAAAATTATTAAAAGGTTATCGAATCCTTCCATTGTTACTGCGTTCGTAGTACTTCTGATATTACATTGAACCTTTAGATTCATCTCTAAAGGGGCGAGTTATATTTTTCCTCTATTAGACAAAGCGTACTCAGATGCCGGGTTTTGAAATACGGGCATTCTTTTGTAGATTTCATTATTGGAGAGAATATGATGAATTACAAAACCGGTAAAATTCACGATGTAATCATCCGCGATTTGTCGAAATATCAAGATAATCGTGGCTGGCTGATGGAATTATTCCGAAGCGATATCATTGCTCAAGAATTTCTTCCTGCAATGTCTTATATCTCGCAGACAGAACCAGGTGTTGCACGTGGACCGCACGAACACGAAGACCAGGCAGATTTTTTTTGCTTTATCGGACCATCAACATTTCGAATCTATTTATGGGATGCGCGAAAAGATTCACCTTCATTTGGACAAAAGATGGTATTTGATGCCGGTGAGCAGAAGCCACAAGCTGTGATAGTTCCAGCCGGTGTGGTCCATGCCTATAGAAATATTGGACCAAAACCAGGGTGGGTAATCAATCTCCCGAACAGACTCTACGCAGGTAAGGAACGCAAAGGACCTGTGGATGAAATTCGACATGAAAGCGATCCTCATTCACCTTTTCAAATGGATTAATCAATGAATGTACTCGTTACAGGCGGCGCAGGATTCATCGGAAGCAATTTTATTCGGTTCATCCTGCAAAAATATCCCGAGTACCGTGTTATCAATCTTGATAAGCTCACTTATGCAGGCAACCTTGAAAACTTGACTGGTATCGATAAGGATCCGCGTTACGCGTTTGAAAAAGGTGATATTTGCGACAAGACCAGAGTACAAATGTGTGTGGTGCGGTACGAAATTGACGTTATTGTCAACTTTGCTGCTGAATCGCATGTAGATCGAAGTATTCTTGGTGCTTCGGAATTTGTGCACACAAATATAGCGGGCACACATGTTCTGTTGGAAGTTGCCAAGGAATTGAAGATGAAACGATTTCTACAAGTTTCTACGGATGAAGTGTATGGATCACTCGGAACAACTGGTTTATTCACCGAAGGAACATCGTTACATCCGAATAGTCCATACTCGGCAAGTAAAGCATCCGCGGATATGCTGGCGTTAGCATACCATCATACATTTGGCATACCCATCGTCGTGACGCGCTGTTCAAACAATTACGGGCCTTATCAATTTCCAGAGAAACTGATTCCATTGATGATTGCAAACGCACTCAGCGATAGGCCGTTGCCGGTCTATGGGGATGGAATGAATGTACGTGATTGGCTGCATGTACGAGACCATTGTTCGGCAATCGACACGGTACTGCATCGAGGGCGCGTTGGTGAAGTGTATAATATTGGCGGGAACAATGAGAAACCGAATATTGAAATTGTAAAATTGATTCTGCAGAATCTTGGAAAACCAGAATCTCTCATAACGTATGTTGAGGATCGTCTTGGGCATGATCGCCGGTACGCGATTGATTCCAGTAAAATTCAAAATGAGTTTGGATGGAAACCTGAATACACGTTCGAGCGCGGTATCGCAGAAACAATAAAATGGTTCGTCGACAATAAACCATGGTGGGAACGGATAATCAGCGGTGAATACCAGAACTATTATCAAATGTTGTATGGCGGCAGAGAAATAGTGGGACAGAAGAAGACGAGCCGATGAGTATATGAGTAGTTGAGGAGAAAAACGTAGGGACGAAGTAACTTCGCCCAAAATTGGGCTCCATGGGAACAGAGTATTTATAAAATAAATTACGAAGAAGTTCCGTGAGGAGCGAACAAGAAAAATTTGCGGTGAAATATGATAAAACAAAATCAATCGATGAAATTCTGGAATCTCAAAACGACCATCCTCTCTTTGTGTATGTGGTGTGTATTTATGCTGACATCCAACGCACAATGGACGACAGACACAAAGAAGGAGTTGCAAGAATCAAAATCTGATCTGAAGAGCATGATTCAAGCGCCTGTCAGTAATGTGCCTCCTATGGAAGGGCCTGTAGATCCGGAAAAATATTTTATCGGACCATCCGATGTTCTTTCTGTAAATATATGGGTCAGTCCACCCTTGAATTTTTCTCTTACAGTAACGCCGGAAGGAACATTGATTGTTCCGACAGTGGGAGAAGTTCCGATTGTCGATTTATCCTTGAAGGATGCAAAGAAGAGAATCATCGAAGAAATCAAAAAAAAATATATCACAGGGAATCCAACAGTAACATTATTGACGCCACGGCAGTTTAGCGTAACTGTGACAGGCGCTGTTCGCTTTCCCGGAAAATATATTCTCTATGCTACGGATCGTGTTGATAAGGCTGTGGCTGAAGCGAATAAAATAACTGAAGAGAATAAGCTTCGTCAGGCGCACATGTATATCAGAGACGATCTCTCATCCCTTGAAGAACGCTTTCAATCGAAGCGTAATATACGTCTTACGAGACGGTCGGGTGAGATTGTTCATATCGACATCCCGAAATACTTTGCAACACGAGATGCGCAGTATAATCAGTTGCTCAGGGAAGGAGACGAAGTATTTGTCCCTCGTATCGATTCGAAGAAGAATATCTTCGGCGTTTATGGCGGCGTCAATGCACAGGGAAGTTTCGAACTGGTCAAAGGCGAGCATTTGATCGATGCTATTGAGTTAGCCTACGGTCTCACTGCACGGGCAAAGGCTGATAGCATTCTTTTATTCCGATACGATGTCAAGAAAGGCACACAGGTCATGACGGTGTATGATTTTCACACTCTGATACATGACTCGTTGAATACACCGGTTCTTGTTGCGGGCGACCGAATTGTGGTTCAAGAACAGCCGGATGTGCGCGAAGATTACAGGGTGATTGTCGAGGGAGAAGTCAATTATCCCGGGACATATCCCTTATCCAAGGACAGTACGAAACTTTCAACAGTGATCGAATGGTGCGGAGGTTTTACGGAGTATGCGTCGCTTGCATCTGCTCAAGTCTATCGCGGTACGGTCTCGCGTGAAGAAGTGGAGCTTGAAAAACTTCTTAGTTTAAGGGGAAGCATAGCGCCGGAAGACAGTTCCTATTATCTGATGGAAAGCGAGTTGCATACGAAGCGCGAAGTCGTCAACGTGGATTTTAGAAAATTGTTTATCGATAAAGACCTTTCGGAGGATGTGTATCTAAGGAATGGGGACTACATATCGATCCCTTCTGTAAGAAAAACCATCTACGTGTTTGGTCAGGTCACGAATCCCGGAAACGTTCCATTTGTTGCAGGGAAAAATTATGAATATTATATACAAAGAGCAGGTGGCTTCACCGATAAGGCGCGCACTGGTGATGTAATGATCATAAAACGGTCAACGCATCAATGGCTTGCTCCTGATGAAACAAAAATAGAAGAGGGGGACTATGTCTGGGTACCGAAAAAGATTGAACGCACCTTTGCGTACTATATGAGTATTTTTAGCCAAACCGCCGCAGTTATCACAGCAGCGGTGAGCATAGCACTACTGGCAATACAATTAAAGAAATAAATTCAGCACTGACGTACAAAATCGTACACGTTGTCAGCCGTTCATGAGTAAATGATTAAATGCTTGGAAAAAATATGACAAATAAAAAGACGGAAGAAATAGCAGACGCAAAGACAAATGCTCAAACACCTGCAAGCAGCTTGTTGGATTTTCTTTCTATTATCACAAAGTATAGAAAGTTTATTTCTCGTTTTATCTTATTATGTACTGTTCTTACCGCTATTATTGTTTTGCTTTTACCAAAATGGTATAAATCGACTGCTTCGGTATTCCCGGCTGAAAAAGCCGATTTATTGGGAGGATTAGAGGGAATCGCATCACTCGCAAAATCGTTTTCGCCTTCAAAAGCATTGTCATCAATATCTGGCAATTCGGAAGCGGATCGATATTTAGCAATATTAAAAAGCGGTACGGTACTCAACGCCGTGATTCAAAAATTCGATTTGGTGCACGTATACGATATCACTGACTATCCCATTGAGAATACCATAAAAGAATTACTCACGAATGTTGATTTTAAAATCGAGGATGAAGGTAATATTACCATCACGGTGTACGATAAGGATCCTCAGCGTGCCGCCGATATGACAAACTATTTTGTTGAGATGTTGAATAAAACTAATACGGGATTGCAGGGACAAAACGCGCGCGGTAACCGTCAGTTTATTGAAGAACGATACAAGAAGAATCTTAGTGACCTTGCAAAAGCAGAGGATTCTTTGAAATCATTCCAAAAGAAATATGGTGTCATAGCGTTACCTGAACAAATGGAAGCGTCAATAAAGGCAGCTGCAGAAATCACAGGACAGCTCGCTTTAAAAGAAGTCCAGGCAAATGTCCTTCGCAGGACCCAATCAGCAGATAATCCTTCTGTTATTGCAACGCAAATTGAAATAGATGAATTGCACAATAAGCTCACACAGATGAATAGGGGAACAAATATTCCGCAAAATGAAATGAAAGTTTTTGTTCCTTTTAATAAAATACCTGACCTCGGCGGTGAATATATTCGATGGTTTCGTGATGTCGAAATTCAGTATAAAATCCTTCAATTCTTAACACCATTATACGAACAAGCAAAAGTTGAAGAGCAGCGGCAGACCCCTTCTGTCATTATTCTTGATAGCGCAATACCGGCTGAACGAAAAGCAAAACCAAAAGTGTCGTTATATGCTCTTATCGCTTTAGTTGTATCGGCACTTTTATCAATGTTGATTATTTTTTCAATTGAAGGGTTCGAGCGACTGAGAGCTAGTGATCCGGTGAGGTTTAATACAATATTACATTACCTGAGATCTGATTGGTTTGGCCTAAAATGGAAAAACATCATAAAGAAATAATGTTGAAGGTAATGGTAGAGCGCTTCTCATGAGCTGGATCTCTTGGATTTGTTTTGGGATTTGTTTAGGGATCATCTTCTTAGCTATCAGGCGTCATGCGGATCCCTTCTCACCAGCTAGAATATTTGGGTTCGTGTGGAGCTTTAGCATTGCGCTTACTGAACTTAAGTTTAGTGCATTTCAACATAGTTGGACACTCGAAAGTTGGATATTGCTCCTCACTGCTATTATTGCATTTCTCATTGGTACATTTATAGCGTATGTTCTTAATCTTCAAAAAGAATTAATTCCATTAAATACAATGCGTAATCTCTTAAGTGAAGAAAAAATAAATGAGTCACGACTTTTTTGGTTGATTTGTTTAAGCGTTGCCGTCTACAGCTTCTCCTACATTGTAAGTTTATCTGTTAAAGGGTGGCTTCCCATCTTTGTTGTTGGAAGCAAAATATCAAGGGTTGATTTTAACATATCTGGATTGACGCTTTTCCTTTTTTCGGCATCGTTCATCATCTTCTTTACTATTATATACATACTCATGGTGAAAGGGAATAAAGCAAAGAAAAATATTCTCGTTGTTTTATCTTTGATTACTGTGGGTTCCTATGTCCTTCTTTTACAGAGATATCAAATTATTATGGCGGGGGTTATATGTTTTGTACTTCTTTATTACGCTAGTCATTATATAAGACCGAAAACTGTCATTATCCTTTTTACAGTTGTGACTGCCTTCTTCTATTGGATTATGTCGTTGAGACTTGGCAATCTTCTTATGATTTATATGTATCGGGTATCAAAAATGAATTTTTCAAAAGATTATGCCTTCCTTACTGAGCCTTATATGTATGTAGTTATGAATCTAGAGAATTTTGCCAGATCTGTAAACCTCTTAGAATATCATACATATGGATATTTCACTTTCGACTTTATTACTGCTATCTCAGGCCTTAAATATTGGATCATTGATTATTTTAATCTTTCGCGGATGCCATACCTTACGAGTAGCTATAATACCTATACAGCTTTTTGGTGGTTCTACAGCGATTTTGGAGTTATTGGATTAGCTTCGATTCCATTTATACTTGGATTTAGTTCTGGTTTGATATACTATCGTATGCGGAGCAAGCCATCCATAAAAAACGTGACGGCGTACGGATTAATGATATTTGTTATGTTCATTACCTACTTTAATTTTCCGATTTCATTTCTCTGGTTTGAATACAACTTGTTAGTGATATATTTATTTTTACGCTGGACTATCATTCCGCAGAAAGTAGATCCAAGAGTTTCCATTGCTTCACTATGATCAATAGATGAGATCGACAGTGAAGTAAGGGATAGGCATTTTATCGAGATTTCTTGATCCATGGCTGTATGAATTCCTGTCATAGGAAAACACAGTGATGGAAGGAATTTAGGATCCAATGATCAGCTTTATTGATTGATCTGCACCGGGGTAACTGATAAATAGAGCATGGAATACCGCGATTTTTTGGAATAAACTCTGAGCATTAATGCATCGAAGTGAGGCGTGAGTGGTACCCGCTAGAAAATTGTTAAAAAACTATATAATGCTTTTTGCCGGCAATGTGTTAGGTCAATCTTTCTTTTTTCTTGGATTTGTTCAACTTGCCCGAGTTTTAGGGCCATCTGGATTTGGAGTATGGAATTTTGCGCAGGTATGCATGTTGTATTTATTGCGAATAGGAGAATTTGGACTGGAAGTCATCGGATTACGTGAGACAGCACGGGATCCTAAGATCGTCAGCTCTTGGATTGCAAATGTCGTGTCAGTGAGATTTGTTTTGGCGATATTCCTGTTTGGTTTTGCAGTACTTTTATCTATCCTCAACCTGCTCCCATCAGGCACAACATCTCTCGTGGTTATCACTTCGCTCTGTGTTTTTCCAATGGCCTTTCTCCTGGAATGGGTATTTGAAGCGCGTCAGGAGGTCGGACTGATCAGTATTGCAAGGATTCTGAAAGGCATTTTATTCTTCCTCGCAGTAGTATTTTTGATTTCAAGAAGTGAAGATGCCACACTTGCAGCGTACTTTTACGTTATCAGCATCACTCTTCCAAGTGTGATGATTCTATCAATCGTTATAAACCGATTTGGTTTTGCCTGGTCTTCGTTAAGCATTCGTAGTGCCATGGATGCATTGCATAAATCAGCACCGATAGGAATATCCTCGTTGCTTTCGCAGTATTGTCTATCCGCAGCACCGCTCATGGTTGGGTATTTTCTATCGATGGAAAAACTTGGCTACTTTACCGCAGCGCACCGCATTGTATTATTCATGTGGGCATATATTCTTACAAGTATGCACAGAATTTTATTGCCAAGCCTTTCTACGTATTTTCGGGAATCACTTATCCACTATACAAGATTTGTAGAAAAGTTCTTCAGACTCTCGGCATTAATCGCAGTTCCGATTGGCCTCGTGGGAACATTGTGTGCTTTACCGCTTATGACACTATTATTTACTGCTAAATACGAATCCTCTGGTATGGTATTCGCCGTCATTATATGGGCGTTTGTACTCGCGAGCATTCGATCCATTCTTGAAATAGCTCTAATTGCTTCGGATAAACAACGGCGGTATATGATAGGGACGATATTCCTCGCAGTTATGTACACTATTTTTACACCGATTCTAACTCTGAAGTATGGTATTGTAGGAGCATCTTTAGCTATGGTACTTTCGGAATTGTGTTATTTTGTGTACCTCATACTTTCATTTCCATTCTTAAAATCAGTTACTCTTATAAAAAATACTTGGAAACCAATAGTTGCGGCAATTATTTCTATGATCTTATTTCTCCCCCTTGGAGAGCTTCACCCAGCGCTTCGAATGGTGTTCAGCTCAATAATTTTTGGAATCATCATTATTGGATTGAAGGGCGTAACTCTTGCTGATTGGGAATTAATTAAATCGACCATCAATCGAGAAAGAGTCAAACAACCAATATGAATATAACAATCAGGAAAACGCTTGTATCCTACTCTCTCCTTTTTTTAACGATAAGTGGTAGAACATGCGAATAGGTTTAAATCTCCTTCATGCACATCCGAGTATTGGTGGCGGTTGGAACTATATAAAGAGTCTCGTGCAATCGTTGCAATCTTATGATAAGAAAAATACCTACATAGCTTATTGTACACCATTTAGTAAACGCCTGATTACAGAACAAGAAAATACAAAAATAATATCTATTGGAATTGATGGTACGAATAGAATGACGAGGATTCTCTATGAAAATTTGTTCCTTCAATTGAGAACGAGAAATGACACTGTCGATGTGTTGCATTGGTTTGCAAATACGCGTTCATTTTATTGTTCAGTACCGTCCATTATTACGGTATACGATTTGCTCGCATTTCGCAGCTCAATGAGCCATTCATTATTCAATCGTATATACAAGTATGTCATGGTACCTTATAGTCTGCGGATGTCGAATGTAATTGCACCGATGTCAGAGACGACAAAAAGTGATATTCACAATAGGTTTGAGATTGATTCAGGGAAAATGATTGTTATACCGCCTATCATCGATGACATGTTCAAGCCTGTTGAATCTGGGATCGCTAAGAATTTTCGTGAAAAATACAGACTTCCGGATCATTACTGGCTTTATGTAGCTCACTATTATCCACATAAGAATCATGAAAGGCTTTTTCAAGCCTATGCTATACTCCGGACGAGACAGAAAACAACTTGGCCGTTAGTTTTATGTGGAATGAAAAATGGAGCTGATAAAGTTATTGCAGAAAAATTGCATGCCGCCGGAATTGAAAATAATGTGATGTGGTTGCCCAAATTAGATGATAGTGAGATGCCAACGCTTTATTCCGCTGCTTCAGCTCTTGTATTTCCTTCGTTATACGAAGGAGGTGGAATTCCTATCATGGAAGCACTCGCATGCGGTTGCCCCGTGGTTGCCTCTGACATACCTACGACAAAAGAATTTGCGGGGAATTCAACTGTGATATGTTTCGATGGAGAAAATATCGAGGATATGGTAAAAGCCATGCTGCAATTTGCAAATGATGATGTATTGCTTGATTATAAATTACGTGGTTTAGAGAAGGCTAAAACATATCGAAAAGACAGTATCATACCTCGATTACTCAATGCATATAAAATCGCTTGCCAAGGTGATGCGATGAATAAATTCATGGGTTAAATTATTACAAGGCCGAGTCTTATCGCAGGTTGAAAGAATACAAAGAAAGTTATGTATATTGATCAAAATAATTTTGGAGAACAGTAATGGCAAAAATACTTCTCACAGGCGGAAGAGGATTTATTGGTACGAATTTGACAAATGAATTACGTGCAAGAGGTCATGACGTGTGGACGTGTGACATTTTACAGGGGGAAGATCCTCAACATTTGAAGGCGGATACCGGTGTCTATCAGCAGGTCGATAGTGTTTTTCGATCGCATAAGTTTGATTACGTGTACCATCTTGCCGCAGAATATGGCCGCTGGAACGGTGAAGATCATTACGAAAACCTCTGGCGCACAAATGTTATCGGCACAAAAAATATGTTGCGTCTTCAGGAGCAGCATCGTTTTAAAATGATTTTCTTTTCCAGCGCCGAGGTCTATGGTGACTACGATGAATTAATGTCCGAAGATGTTATGGAACGTGTACCAATAAAGCAAATGAACGACTACGCAATATCGAAGTGGACGGGGGAATTACAATGTTTAAACCATGCAGCAATGTTCGGTGTTGATGTGGTGCGGGTGCGGCCAGTCGGATGTTACGGCCCTCATGAATATTACAGCCGTTATAGGGGTGTAATACCTATTATTGTGTATCACTGTTTAATGAATAAAAAATTCACAGTATATAAGGGACATAAAAGGATTTTTGATTATGTCGAAGACACGTGCAGGACTTTTGCTAATATTGTGGATAATTTTATCCCTGGTGAAGTCTATAATATCGGGAGCAGAGAAGATTGGGTGATCAGCATTGAGGAACTGGCAGCAATCATTATCAAAGAGACCGGAGCAAGTCCTTCGCTTGCGGAATACAAGGGAGAAGAAGGTTTTACGACGCGGGTAAAAATAGTTGACTATTCAAAGTCACGGCGCGATCTAAAACATGATCCTAAAATTGATATTCACGAAGGAGTGTGCAGATACGTAGCCTGGATGAAAAAAGTCTATAGCAAATAAATTATATGTCGATAATAATAATAAATTTGAAAAAGGATTATCAATGGAAGAATATAAAAAAGCATTAGAAGATAAAGTAGTATTGATTACGGGAGGTGCCGGCGCGATTGGTACAAACCTCACCCGTACTATTGCGGGACTTGGCGCCCGTATGGTCGTCGTGTTTGATAATATGTCGGCAGGCTACGAATGGAATATACCCTCCATGCCAAATGTTTTGTTTGTGAGAGGATCGGTTACAGATGAAGTAGCGTTAAAACGTGTTTTTGTTTTGAAGCCAAATATTGTGTATCATTTAGCCGCTTTTTTTGCAAATCAAAATTCCGTGGACTTTCCCCAGCACGACTTGATGACGAATGGCTTAGGGACATTATTAGTATATCAGTATGCTCAGATGTGTGGTGTGCAACGATTAGTATATGCTTCATCTGGTTGTTCCATCTATGGTTCAACAGCACCGTTGCCTCTGAAAGAAGATTTTATGTCTATGCATCTCACCACTCCGTACCAGATAACGAAAATGCTGGGTGAATTGTACGCAAATTTTTTCCATCATCATTATGGGTTACCCATTGTAAAGACAAGGTTCTTTAATTCCTATGGACCTGGAGAAGTACCAGGACAATATAGAAACGTCATCCCAAATTTCATTTTTAGAGCACTATCCGGATTGCCGTTGCCCTTCACGGGGAGCGGTGAGGAAACTCGTGATTTTACATATGTCATGGACATAGTCGATGCATTATTGAGGGCTGCTCATACTGAAAAAGCAATCGGGCAAGAGATGAATATTGCGTCGGGGAGTGAAGTGAATATTTTATCAATGGCGGAACATATAAACGAATTGACTGGTAATAAAGCCGGAATCATAAGGGCAGAACGGCGTGTGTGGGACACAAAAAAAAGGTTACTTGCATCCATAGAGAGGGCAAAAGATTTGCTGGGCTATGAACCTAAGATGGATTTTGAAACGGGACTCGAAAATACAATCAAATGGTTTAACGATAATTGGGATGATATCCGGAGAGATGCTGAATTTCCTCCAGGCATGTCGGCCGCAGCCTTTAAAGTTACTGCTACAAAATCAAAATAAATTTTTCTAAGCTCAACATTTGTACTGAAAGGCCTAATGAGTAAAGTTCTTCTTCATTCTTTGGTATTCTCTCCGGATGGTAATTCCACTGCATATTTGATGACCGAGATGGCTGTCGAGCTAAAGCGGCTCGGGCATTCAGTGACGGTCATTTCTACGACACCTCACAACAACGTGTTACAAGAGATGGCAAAACGTCAGCCGATGCAGAAACATTGGTTCGGATTATTATTTTCCAGCGAACTTGAAAATATTCCGATATGGCATGTCAAAGTACCATATAAAGGTAACAGAGTATGGATGAGAGTCTTTGATTATATACGATTTCATGTGGTTTCACTCTTTGTCGCATTATTTAAAATTGAAAAACAAGACATTGTTATTGCAACTTCCCCTCCTATGACAATTGCTGTCGTATCCTGGTTATTAGGGATACTATGGAGCGCACCGTCAGTATATAAGGTGGCAGAATTATATCCGGATGTTGCTATTCGTCAAGGTATTGTGAAAAACAAAACCTTCATTGCTTTTCTCAATTGGCTCGAGAAGTTCATCTATAGAAAAAATACCGCCATAGTCCCGATCGCAGAACAATTTAAACGAGTGATCAAAAAGAGGGGGGTTCCAGAAAGTAAGTTGCGTATGATCCCTGATTTTGTTGACACCAGGTTTTATAGTCCAAAAGAAAGGAGAAACGAATTCTCGATAAAGTACAATTTGTTCGATGACTTCATCGTCCTTTATGCCGGCAATATTGGAATAGTTCAAGATTGGGAAACAGTGTTGTTCGTAGCTGAAAATCTCAGAGAACATCCCATAAGATTTGTTATAATTGGTGATGGTTCTAAACGTGATTGGCTCAAACAACAGATTGAAGATAAAAAGATGAATAATGTTACACTGCTTGGTTATCAATCGAAAGAACTCATGCCGCTAATTAATTCTTGCTGCGATGTAAGTATAATTCCGATGAACCTTGCCGGCAGCAAGGATGGCGTACCTTCTAAAATCTATTCTATCATGGCTTGTGCAAAACCGGCGATAGCGTTAGTTGATGAAGATTCAGAATTGCGGTGGATCATTGAGCAATCAGGTTGCGGCAGGGCAGTGCCTATCGATGATCAGGAGGGATTTGCGAATGCAATCTTAGAAGCCTACAAACACAGGGAGACTCTTACCCATGAAGGTAAGAAGGGCAGAGAATATGTTGAGAAGAATTATTCCAAAGAAGCTATCGCAATAAAGTATGATGCATTAATCATGGAATTAACTCATGGTAAGAGTGTTAAATGATACTCATCACTGGCAATGCAGGTTTTATCGGTAAATACCTTACAGGTGTTCTTCTTGAAAAAGGAGAAACGGTTCGCGGTATTGATATCCGGCCTCGAAAAGATATTTTGTTTGGATTTGTTCAGGTCGATGGAAATATTCTCGAGAGAAGTATTGTCCGTCAAGCGATGAAAGATGTAGATACCATGATTCACCTTGCAGCCGAGCATAAAGATTTTGGTGTTGCTGAATCAGATTATTTTAGAGTGAATGAACAGGGAACGAGAGCTATTTTAGAAGAAGCATCGAATGCAAATATTAAAAAGCTCATATTTTACAGCTCTGTTGCCGTGTATGGTGCGCAGTCAAATACAACGGAAGAGACTCCACCTGTGCCAAATAATCATTATGGTGCATCAAAACTAGCCGCCGAAAGATGTGTAACTGCCTGGGCTAAGGAAAATAGTTCGCGAACTGCAATTATTATTCGGCCCACAGTTGTCTTTGGTCCGCACAGCAAAGCAAATATTTTCCGTTTGATTCGTCAAGTTTGCGATGGGCGGTTTTTAATGGTTGGCAGCGGAGAAAATGTCAAATCGATCGCCTATGTTAGAAACTTGGTGGATGCTACGATCTATCTCAAGGATAGATGCGAGGCTGGACTTCATATTTTCAATTATGCAGATGAACCTCACATGCAAACCAGGGAGTTGGTTGCTCTCATAGCTTCCCAAGCAGGGCGTAAGCCGCAGAGACTGTATGTCCCTTTGCTCTTGGCAGAGGCGGGCGGTTATATTTTTGATATAGTTGGAAAGTTGACAGGCATAGATTTTCCTCTCACTGCAGCACGAATGAAAAAATTTACTGTCCCAACATTTCATCAGGCAGATAAAATCCGTGACTTTGGTTTTATTCCCCGGTATTCCATAAAGGAAGGTCTGGACGAGAATATTAAGTGGTATAAAGCTGGTGGAGCAAGAGCGGATGACGAATCAGAATCATCCGAGTAAAAAATTATTTAATTAGCAAATTCTTAACACCTTCCTTCTTTGTAGTTATCAACCATTCATGACCTCTTGACTCTGCCTTGCAGTTTGAAGCAGAATTTGGTAAAATAGCTCCACCAATGATATCATGTCGCTGTCGTTGTAAACAAAGTAACTGGGCGCACGTATAATTCAAAAAGGAATTATTTCCTGACTGAATTATGCATGTACGTATGCAATGTGAAGGGATTTGCAGCTACTGAGATATTTACAAAACCTTTCACGAGATGTAAGCAATCCATGAAAACCATTACTATAAAATTCTGTTTATTATTCTCTTTGGTTTTTATCAATAATTCCTTTGCGCAACAAGATTCTCTTGCAGATGTTTTTCCACTGAGATTTGGTAATAAATGGACTTATAGTTTTAATAATTATTCGTATTCTATGGGCCACACATCTACAACTGATACAGGAACTACCGAGTACCAAATTATTTCTTCTATCACTTCGTTAGATTCGACGAGTTGGAAATTTAGGCAGACGAGAAATTATACCCGTTATTGGTACTTCAATTATACGAACTATCCACCTATTTCTATGAACGATACAAGTTATTTTCAAATAGTGGAAATGAATAGAGGTCAACATGAAATTTATCTATTAACTTCTGATTGGGGTAATGAATATTATATTCATAGTGTATTCCCTTTTTGGAAATATTATGTTTATAGTTACAACGATTCTTCGATATTCTCTCGATATTTACATGGTGATACAACAAAGGATTTTATATTCAGCAAATATATTGGAGCAATGACTTCTACTCAACGTGATATTTATTTTCGTAAAGATATAGGTGTCATACAATCTACAGGTAGGATCTCCTACTACGGAATTCAAGGAGGGTGGTGGAGCAATAATTTAATATCATTCTCACCTTCCTATATAGGCCCTCATCTTAAATTCCCAAGGTATATTACATTCAGTGCACTTACTGGTATTCCAACGGATACAACAATCACTTTAACGTGTAACGGCACAGAACTCGTTCGTATATATAGCATTATAAGTACTAATCCATCGTTAAAGATCACTCCTTCATTCTTGGTTATGGGCCCAATGAGTGATGCTGTATTATCAATCAAGCATACTTCTCCTCCGAATGGAACATCATTATCAAAAATTATCATAACCAGTTCGTCAGTTACCTCTCCTGACACAATTGATATTACAATACAAGGACGTATGGAAGCTATTTTGAAAACAAATAAACAGATCAATTTCGGTCAGGTTTTCTTCTCGCGAAGACATCTTGATACCACAATATCTATTATTAACACTGGTAATATACCACTCGTTGTGGATTCAGTTAATGCGCCTATTTCGTCCGAGTGGCTGGCGTATCCACTATTGACTTGGGATTTTGATCGTAGATTCGTGAATTCCGGGGATACTGCATTCTGCAAAATAGGGTTGGAACTTACGGCTAGGGATCGTTATCAAAACACTAATTTTTCAATCTATTCCAATTCAAAATCATCACCTGATGTTATTCATTTTAGCGCACCAATTTGTGGAGGAGCAATAATTTTTGGTTCTCACTCATTATCATTCACTGCTGACGTCAATGGGCTTGGAGGAGGTGTTTTGTATATAGTAGCTGTCATGGCTGATGTGATTGTTCAAAGGGGGCAACCTTCAAATCCCGCATTCAAAACACCGAATGATATACCAAATCCAATCAGTGCTGATTATCACAACCATACTTATACTGACGAAATTCAATTTATTCCGCGAACGGCAGGTATGCATACTGGCTATATTATTTATTCATCCCGGTCAACAGAACCTAATGATATAATACCTGCAATTGATACGGTTTGGCTTAGTGGAATTGGCATGCCTATTACTATGTCTGGTGAATCTACGATTGATTTTGGAAGCAAGGCTATCGGTGAATATGCGGATAATATTATACCAATTTCTAATTTAACAGGTGTTCCTCAAAATATTACAAGAGAGTTTTTAAATTTTGATTCATCGTTTATAGTGCCGACCGGGCCAATTGGTACGGTCGGACCAAATGCAAGTATCTTTGATACTATTCATTTTGCACCTAAAACTTTGGGTAATCATGCTATGTCAATAAGATATATGTTTGATGACGGAGTTACCCAAACCGGGCCGTATAAAGTTATTATTTCTGGTCTGTGTGTCTCTCCGCAGGTTGTAATCAGTGCCACAAACATTAATTTTGGAAAAGTACGTATCGGTGAATACCATGATACAATACTAACTATAACGAATCTGAATAATATAGACTTGGAAATTATTAGAGATTTTTCTGTTCCTGATCTTTCGTACAGATTTGCTTTGATGCCAATTGGAACTATAGCATCTAATTCGACAATATTTGACACAATTCGATTTAATCCGCAATCTCATGGTAATCATTCAATTATTGCTATCTATCGGTTTAAGATTGGAAATTTCCAGATAGGGCCTTATGGCATAAGTATTTCAGGTTACGGAGAGAAGTCAGTAATTACTCAATATTCTTTAAGCCAGAACTATCCCAATCCATTCAATCCAGGGACAATTATAAGTTTTGATGTTCCTTTGACAAGTTTTGTATCACTGAAAGTCTTCGATCTTCTCGGTAGAGAAGTGGCAACATTGGTAAATGAGGAGATGAGACCGGGAAGTTACGAAAAGACATTCGATGGTCGAGGATTGGCAAGCGGAGTATATTTGTACAAATTGCAATCGGGTAGTTTTATACAAACAAAGAAATTACTACTGCTGCGATAGTGCGTGTTTACAATCAAGGGCTTATCACAGCAATAAAGGAAATGTGTATGAAAACCTTAAATTGCAATTATCGCTTGTTGGCTTTAATCTTTTCAATAATGTATACTGGAATCTCTTTTTCCCAAACTACACCACAGCCCACGCAGGTTCTTGGCACAAACAGAATTGACTTTTCAACTGATAGCAGTTCAGTTACATTCTGGTTTGAAGATATTCCGTTGTACAAATATGAAAATCAACGGGGAACATTTGACGGGCTCTCAGCATCTGCAAATGGACAGAGTTATTTCCATCCAGCAAAGTGTGGTGGAGTTCTCGTCTCTGATCATCAAGAAATTCTAACTCCACTGAATAACGAACTCACATATCTACTGAAAAATCGGATTATTGATAAAGATAGTGTTGCCTTTTTATGGACGATATACAATCAACGAAATTCCCTCTATAGTTATTGGATGAAATTTCATATCAAAGGAAGAACTTTGATAATTGATATTGTCGGTACCGACGATAATGATCCGATGGGATCCGGTATTACTTTGGGATATGCAAAGAGTTCTGAAAATAGCGTATTTGTGGTTCCTGTTCCATACCTGACATTAACAAATTTACTCTATGAGAAAAATTCATCGAGCTTCACATCAATGTTTTTCGATTGGGAAAGAACTAATTGTTCAAGGATGTATCCACTCACAAAATCATTAACTGATAGTGCTTATGCACAAAGAGTCGATTACTTCCCGAATACTGATGGAACACGTCATCGGATACAGGAAAGAATATATCTCACGACGTCTCAGGACGTAAATGAGGTTATGCCTAATGTCGTAGGACCAATAGCACCGCACAAAGATAAAATGCAAGACAAGATTGTTGTTAGTTTTCAACCGCCTTTCCCATGGATCTTAAAACCATGGCTTGGTGACAATTCACTCTCTTGTTATCTGGATAGTTTGGGAAAGCTCGGGATCACCAATATTGCTCTCCTCATAAAAGACTGGTGGTGGTCGGGGGACGACGCAGGAAATCCGAATGTGCTTCCGGCAAACGATTACATTGGAGGGAATGATGCTTGCCCTCATCTGGAGTGGCAGAGCTGGGGCGGCGGCGGCAATGAAGTAATGAAAAACATTCGAGATAAAGCGCATCAACACGGATTCACATTTGCTCTTCATCAAAATTATGTCGATATGTATTTCAAATATCGGACAGGAGCCGAGATTTTGATCCAGGTGGACAGTACGTGTGTTTCGAAACTCCCCAATAATAAATTTGCGATGGCGTTTGGGCCAAACTGTAACAGTGAATTCGCATATGCTATCAAGCCATCTCGTATTCTTGATATTGGAACGCGGGTCTCCGCTGCAATTTATCATAACTATGGTGCGGATTGGAGTTACCTCGACGTCACAAGCTCAACATCTCCTTCTGGACCGTTAATGGGAGATGAAAGCAAGAGCTATGTCGATTTTGACAAGAGTCTTGGAGAAAATTCTGGCAAGTTCCTCTATACATTGCGCAACTACCGAAGGATTCCCGACATATTAAGAAAACAGACAAACAATGGACCGACTCAAGGTGAAGGTGGAAATCACTTCCTTTATGCTGGATACTTCGATGATTTTGAAGCTAGGATATATACTGCGGTTCCTAATCCACCTGGACAATCTCAGTCCCGCAACAAATCCTACTATGACAATTATTATAATGGATATCATGCTCCGCTGTTCATAGATTTTCATCTCAACAAACTCAGATCGAAATCTTCTTATCATGGAGCTGGCCACATTTACGATTTCTATGGGAGTTTGTTGGATACATCGTTCTCTGAGAAACAGTTGTTGCCTTTTATTGCGACAGAACTCGCTTATGGGCATGGAGGATTAGTTACAAAAAGTGCATCCGATTGGCAGGATCATTCTCTGAAACAAATTATTCTGGAATATCGACACGTGCTACCGATGCAAAAACTTCTTACAGATGCAAAACCGGTTAGCATTATGTACTATGATTCGATCGGAATAGCGAAAACAGCCTCACAATACATTGCCGATCACCCGAACGAATTTGCTGATATACATTCTAAGGATTTTATGGGACGAGTGAGAATTGAGTATGATCATGGCGTAGTAGTTTATATTAATAGAAGCCCCGATAGTGCTGGTAATTGGATAATCAGAGGACTTTTCCCCCATGGATGGTATAATTATAATATAATTCTTGGAGGAGTTCTTACTCAGGGTGTGGGAGTGAAACCTTCAGAACCGATGATTCTTCCTCCTGAATGCGGATGGATCTGTTATTCTCCCAAATGATTTCTTCAAGATAATGAAAGCGCATTTATTTAGCTCACGCACCTTGCTTGATGAATAGCAAACCTTTTTAATAAAAACATACGCTGCGCATCAGTAAATCTTTTCCACCTCGTGAAATCTTCCTAAAAAGATGAATTCCTTGAAAGAATTTCTTATTTTCTAAAAGAAGGTGACTCCTATTAATACTAATACTATTGAGACTCCCAGAAAGATTAAAGAGAAAGAATTATTGAAAACTCTCCTTATTGTTGCCGGTACTCGCCCTGAAATTATTAAGACTATCCCAGTTGTCATAGAAGCTAGAAAGCGAAAAGATATAAAGGTCGTTTATTGCCTTACAGGTCAGCATAAGACTATGGCGATGGAAGCATTGTCCATATTTGGAGTTCAACCAGACGATGATCTTCAGATAATGCGTCCCAACCAAACACTGAATATGATTTGCGAATCTGTGTTTGCCAAACTCCCGCCGGTCATTGAGAAGGTGAAACCGGATATCGTCATGGTACAGGGAGATACCACCACCGCGGCAATGACCGCGATCTGTGCATTTAATATGAAAGTGCAAGTTGCTCACATTGAAGCCGGCCTGCGAACATTTAACATGGACGCACCATACCCTGAAGAATGCAACAGGCGGCTTATTAGTGTTGTATCGATGTATAATTTATGTCCAACTGAGGATTCGCGTCTTAACTTAGAACGAGAAGGAGCAAAGGATTCGACGTTATATGTCATTGGCAATACTGTTGTAGATGCGCTGAGGTTGATACAAGAAAAGCATGATCTGAATAAGCTCGAAACAATATCCCCTGATATAAAAAAGCCGTTTGCACTTATCACTGCTCATAGACGCGAGAGTTTCGGCGGTGGATTTCAAAACATTTGTACAGCAATCCGCGAATGCGCAATTCGATATCCTCAGTTCTATTTTATCTATCCTGTGCATCTCAATCCGAACGTAAAAGGTCCTGTGCATGAATTATTAGGAGATATACCAAATGTAAAACTCATTGCACCAATTCCGTATCTTGAATTGCTTACGCTGATGAAGCATTGCGAATTTGTGCTTACGGATTCCGGAGGTATTCAGGAAGAAGCCCCATCATTTGGGAAACATTGCATTGTCATGCGTGAAGTTACGGAACGGATGGAAAGCGTCAATCTTGGAATGTCCGAGCTTGTCGGTACGGATGTTGCAAAAATCCTTGGTGCAATCCAGCGCACCGTTGAAGGAAACATTAAGCATGATCTTGTTAAAAATCCATACGGCGATGGTCATGCATCGGAAAAGATTTTAGACATTTTGACGCATCACACGACAACGATTTCATGAACTCCCGGCGTGAACAAATCACTACGTTGTTAATTGATGTTCTCACCATCAATCTTGCATATTTCGCATATTATTATTTTCGTGTGCGAAGCGGATGGATTCCTTACAGCATTGAACCGGATTTTCTATTGCCCATGGCGTTCGTTTGTGTGTACTGGCTTATCTGGTTTAGTATCTTTGGCCTTTATCATTCATGGTATGAGCAATCCCGCATCGATGAGATTCTCACGATAGTCAGAGTAACTATTATTGGTACACTGATATTGTTCTCTTTAATTTTTCTTGATGATAAATCCAGTGATACTATTGTACATTACCGGCTTGTGATTTTTGGATATTGGTTTGTTCTGATGGTCTTAGTTGTCATCGGTAGAATAACGAGACGATTTGTTCAACGGAGATTACTCTTAGCCGGAGTCGGACTGCGCAACACAATTATTGTCGGATGGTCAGATAAAGCTTTTGAGTTGTGTGATATGGTGCTGAAATATCCGGCTTTGGGATATAAAGTAATTGGATTTGTGAAAGTAGGAGCAAAGAGTGCACCTGATCTTCGCACGAAAGGGAACACTTACAAAGGCATCTCAATTGTGGGAACGATGAAGGAATTATCTGTGCTTATCAAGAAGCACGTAATCAGTGAAGTACTGATTGGGCTTGATCCCTCCGAACGAAAACAACTGAGCGATATATTGCGTCAATGTGATTCTGTTGACGTAGGCATGAAAATAATGCCGGATTTATACGATATTGTCAGCGGGCAGGCACGCATCAGTTCTCTCTATGGTTTGCCGCTTATGGAAGTGCGACCACAGTTGATGAAGCCGTGGGAAGAAACAGCAAAACGCGCACTCGATATTCTTTTTTCTTTTACAGTACTGCTTGCCGGACTTCCACTCTGGATTCTTATCGCGTGTTTCATAAAACTTGATTCTCGAGGTCCTGTACTCTATCGCCAGGTGCGTGTTGGAAAGAATAGTACTCATTTTAAGATATTGAAGTTTCGCTCGATGCGCTTGGATGCAGAAAAAAAGTCTGGACCAATCTGGGCTGGAAAGAACGATCCGCGCGTGACGACTGCCGGACGCATTCTTCGGAAAACGCATCTTGATGAAGTTCCCCAGTTTTTCAATGTATTTACGGGAGATATGAGTTTAGTAGGGCCACGGCCTGAGCGTCCATTTTTCGTGGATAAATTAACGAAAGAAATTCCGCTCTACAACCACCGTCATCGTGTGCGGCCTGGCATTACAGGTTGGGCGCAAGTGAAACATAAATATGACGAAAATATGGAGGATGTGCGCGCAAAGATTAAATACGATTTATTCTATATTGAAAATATTTCTTGGCGCTTGGATTTGAAAATTCTTTTTAACACTATTTATGTGATGATTACAGGAAAAGGGCACGCTTAAAATAGTAAAAAAGTTCAAAGGTATAAGTAAAAAGGCAGATAAAATTTACAGAATTAGCTTGAAAGAAATCTGAATGAAACCAATTCATATGGTTGATGTTGTCGGTCAGTACAAGAAGATAAAGAAAGAAATAGACGAAGCTGCAATCAAAGTGATTGAATCGGGACAATATATTCTCGGTAAAGAAGTATTGGAGTTTGAAAATGAAATTGCGCAGTACCTGCATGTGAATCATGGAATTGGATGTGCTTCCGGCACCGATGCACTCATGGTATCGATGATGGCACTGGGAATTGGGCAGGGGGATGAAGTGATCACGACGCCATTCACATTCGCTGCTACTATTGAAACAATTATGTTACTTGGTGCCAAGCCGATTTATGTCGATATAGATCCGAAGACTTTTAATCTTGATCCATCAAAGATAGGGGCAGTGGTCACAAAAAAGACGAAAGCGATTATTCCGGTGCATTTGTACGGGCAAACCGTGGATATGGATCCGCTGGTAACAATTGCACGTCAATACAATATTCCCATGATAGAAGATATGTGTCAGGCAATTGGCGCTGACTATAAGGGTAAAAAAGTTGGCGGCATTGGCGCGATGGGCTGCCTCAGTTTCTTCCCTAGCAAAAATCTCGGTGCGTTTGGTGATGCCGGTATGGTCGTAACAAATGATGCGGTTTTAGCAGAGAAGCTGCGGATGATTGTTGTACACGGATCGCGCGTACGCTATAAACATGAAATTATTGGTGTGAACAGCAGATTGGATGCATTGCAAGCCGCGATGCTGCGTGTGAAACTTCGCTATTTAGATCAGTGGATTGACTCACGACGTAAGGCGGCTCTCGTCTACAATCGATTGTTTGTTGGGTCCGATGTCGAGATCCCGTTTGAAGCGCCATACGGCAGGCATGTCTTCCATCAATACACAATTCGAATTAAAAATCGAGATCGTGTTGCACAATCTCTGAGTGAGAAAAAAATTCCGTATGGTATTTACTATCCAATATCTTTGCATATGCAGGAAGCGTATAAAGCGGCAGGGAAACCCAAAGGCGCATTTCCGATAACCGAGAATGCGACGGACGAAGTTCTTTCGTTACCGATGCATACAGAACTTGACGAAGATCAGCAGAAATTTATCGTTCAATCAATTTTAGAATCAATGAAGAAATAATCTGGTCATTTTATGAAACATTCTCTTATTATCATCCCAACCTATAATGAAGCGGACAATGTATCCAAGATCATCCCTGAGGTGCTCGCACAGGATGAAGGATTCAACGTGCTGATTGTTGATGATAACTCGCCGGATGGGACAGCGAAGTTAGTAAAAGAAATGCAGAGGACGAATGTGCGTATTCATCTCATTGAACGCGCAAGCAAACTAGGATTGGGTACTGCATACGTGGCGGGATTCAAATATGCACTAGCGCATGAATTCGATTTTGTGTTTGAAATGGATGCCGATTTCTCACATGATCCCGCGATGTTAATAAAACTTCTCGCAAAAGCCGAGGACTGTGATCTGGTCATAGGGTCGCGGTATATCCATGGCGTGAACGTCGTGAATTGGCCGTTGCGGCGATTGATTCTCAGTTATTCTGCAAATCTTTACACGCGGATTATCACCGGCCTGCCCGTGAAAGATGCAACAGCGGGATTCAAATGTTACCGCCGTGCTGTGCTGGAAAGTTTCGACCTTGACTCCATCAAATCGAACGGGTACAGCTTCCAAATTGAAACGAATTATCTCGCATGGAAACATGGTTTCCGCGTGTGCGAGGTGCCTATCGTCTTTACCGACAGGCGCGAAGGTGTCTCAAAAATGTCGAAACATATTGTCTATGAAGCGGCATGGATGGTGTGGAAGTTGAAGTTCAGAACTTTGTTTTCAAAAGAGAACCGCTAAGCGTATGGCTAGCGCGCGTAGACAAGCATTGCTCGATGTTTCAGTCATCATTGTCAACTACAACGTTCGCGATTTTCTGCATCAATCGCTCGGTTCCATTCAGAAAGCATTGAAGGGATTTCGATCAGAGATTTTCGTCGTCGATAATGCTTCCGATGATGGCAGTGCAGAGATGGTGCGGCGGCGATTTCCGCACATTCGACTTATTGCCAATAGTGTCAATCTTGGATTTGCCAAAGCAAACAATGTTGCACTCAAGAAGGCACGTGGCAAATTCCTGCTCCTCATTAATCCTGATACAATTGTGCAGGAAGACACTATCCGTGTGATGGTTGAGTTTCTCCAGAGTCATCCGGAAGCCGGACTTGCCGGATGCAAGATTTTAAATCCTGACGGCAGTTTTCAACCGGCGTGCCGCCGCGGGTTTCCGACGCCGTGGGTTGCATTCACAAAAATATTCGGACTCAGCAAGCTCTTTCCGAAGACCAAGTTATTTGGGAAATATAATCTTACCTATTTACAAACGGAAGAAACTTATCCGGTTGATGCTGTCAGCGGCTCGTTTATGATGGTGCGAAAAGAAACATACGAGCACGTTGGAGGTTTGGATGAGAGTTATTTCATGTATGGCGAGGATCTTGATTGGTGCTACCGCATTCGTCAAACCGGCTGGCGAATATACTATGTCCACTCCACACAGATTATTCATTACAAAGGCGAGAGCACGCGGCGAAGCAGCTTAGATGAGATCCATACATTTTATAAAGCAATGCATCTTTTCGTCGAAAAACATTTCCAATCTTCAAGACTCTTTAAAATTGTTTTGCGTGTCTCCATCGGCGTAGTTTCATTCGCTGCATTCATCACGTCAGCATTGAAGCCCTTGAAAATCGCTGTTTTCGATTTTATCGCAATGACCGTAAGTCTTCTTATAGCAGAATACATATGGAGAGGAGAACTCTTCAGATATCCGGCGTACGCCTATTCAATCGTCTTTACTATTCCAGCGATCATTGTGATCGGTTGTTTGTACGTGGCGGGAGTATATACACAGCGGCGCATGTCCATCTCTCGATCCCTCGGCGCTATTTTTCTCGCTTATGTTTTCATCTCAGCACTGACAGCTTTTTTTAAGAACTATGCCTTCAGCAGAATGATTGTCGCTATTTCCGGGATTCTCTCAATGGCTCTTATTCCGGGATGGCGATTTGTATTTCGACTCGTCAGAAAAACGTCTGCACATGGCAGAGGAACGCTGTTTGGCAAACGAACGCTCATCGTGGGCACGGATAAAGACGCTGTTGGATTGCAACAAAAATTGCGGGCAAGAATTGGTGAGGGATACGAAATTGTAGGATTTGTCGGAACCACACACGAGCAAATCGGTAAGATATTGAATGGCGTCCCGGTCGTTGGCAGTATCGACAACGTTGGAAAGATAGTGAAAGAGCAGAAAATCAACGACGTGATATTTTCACCGACGGCACTCAGTTATGCACAAATTCTTTCGGTGATCAGCAGGAGCCGTGAACAGGTCGTGAACTTTCATCTTGTTCCAACGACCATGGAAGTCATTGTTGGGAAGGCAAGTGTGGATAGTCTCGACGATTTGCCATTGGTGCAAATTGCATATAATATCGACAAGCCGTCCCATCTGTTTACAAAACGAATGTTCGATATCGTACTTTCCGGATTGTTCTTGATATCTGTTTATCCTATTTTTCGATTATCATCAACGATGAAGCAAAAGAAACAAAACGGATTTCTTGCGGGATTGCCGCGTGTGTTCAATGGAACCATGAGTCTTGTTGGTACACCCATGAATGAATCGCGAAAACCAAAGGAGACTGAAGATTTGCTCTTTCTTGGCAAGCCGGGCCTCAGCGGTTTGGTGCAACTGCAGCAAGACCGAACATTATCAGACGACGAACGTACTCAATACGATCTTTATTATGCGCGGAACCAGAGCGTTCTGCTTGATCTTGAAATTCTTATCAAGACATGGCTGCAATATCGTGCGATGCGAAAAAATACGCAAGGAATATAAAAGCGTGACAAGGAGATTTTCCCTATGGCAAAAGTTATACTGGATTTTGAACGTCCAATTCTTGAGCTTGAACAAAAAATTATGGAGATGCGCAATTACGCAGACAATCTCGATATTGCCGACGAAATCGCTACACTCGAACAAAAAGTGGATCAGCTTCGTATGAACGTTTATAGCAATTTGACACGGTGGCAGAGAGTCCAGCTTGCCCGGCATCCGGATCGGCCATATACGTTGGATTACATCCAACTCATGACGGAAGACTTTATAGAATTGCATGGCGATCGTCGATTTGGTGATGATAAAGCGATTGTTGCTGGTTTTTGCAAGATCGACACAGAAACAGTACTTATTGTCGGACATCAAAAAGGAAGAGACACACGCTCTAACATATACCGAAATTTTGGTATGCCTAATCCGGAAGGATACCGCAAAGCGCTTCGTTTGATGCAGCTTGCAGCTAAATTTGGCAGACCTATCATCACTCTGCTTGATACACCGGGAGCATATCCGGGAATAGGTGCGGAAGAGCGTGGTCAGGGTGAAGCGATTGCACGCAATATGTTCGAGATGTCGCATCTTCCCGTACCGATTATTATCGTTGTTATCGGTGAAGGAGCTTCAGGGGGCGCGCTCGGCATTGGCGTTGGTGATCGTGTGCTGATGTTTGAAAATTCCTGGTATTCTGTTATTTCACCGGAATCCTGTTCAAGCATCCTCTGGCGGAGTTGGGAATATAAAGAACAAGCGGCTGAAGCACTGAAGCTCACCGCGCCTGATTTATTAGAACAAGGAATCATTGATCGGATCATTCCAGAACCAAAAGGCGGTGCGCACCGCAATCCAAAACTGATGGCGCAGACGCTGAAAGAGACGCTTCTGGAGGAGCTGAAAGCGCTGCAAAAGATAAAACCGGATCGTCTCGTTCATCTTCGTGTCGAAAAGTTTTCGAAGATGGGCGCGTGGAAAGAGAAATAAAAAAGTATCAAGTAAAAAGTCCAAAGTAAATAACAGAGAGCAGATTGCAGATGACAGATGGTAGAAAAAAGTTATCAATTACTAATCACTAAATCACCAGATCATTAAATCTGTTAATGATAAAGCACATCACAGAAATCCGTGTTCGATATGCGGATACGGATCAAATGAAAGTTGTCTATCACGGAAAATATTTTGAATATTTTGAAGTAGGACGCGCTGCATTGATCCGTTCACTCGGATTACCTTACTCAGAGCTTGAAACCCGTGGTATTCTTCTCCCCGTCATTGAAGCATTTGCAAAATATCGAAAACCAGCCCGCTATGACGATCTGCTTTCTATTGAAGCGATCGTTCCAGAATTACCTAAAGCGACACTGAAAATACACTATCAAGTATTCCGAAATCATGAGGAAGAACTGCTTGCGGAAGGGTACACGATTCATAGCTTTTTAGATGTCGCCACAGGGAAACCAACACGGCCGCCGTTATATTTCATGCAAATTATGGAGAAGGCACTGATGACACCTGTGAACTCCTTAGGACAAGATTGATACCTGATTACAGAATGCGATTGCAGATACTTGACGACGGAAGTAATACGTAGTACGTCGAACGTACCAAGATGCAATGCTATGATGATGAAGATTGAGAACTGAATACTGATTACTGACTGCTAATGCATGCTGGATAAAATTCTCCGCCTTGGAAAAGAGACTGCCATCTACGGTTTGAGCACCGTTGTCGGGCGATTATTAAACTTTCTTATTGTCCCGTTTTATGCCAACGTTCTCCTGCCGGCCGAAAACGGCGTCATCTCTAATATCTATGCGTACATTGCTTTTGCTTACGTCATTTTTTGTTATGGCATGGAGCCGGCATATATGCGCTTTGTGTCATCTCTGGAACTTGGCGATAAGAAACAAAACTTCAGTGTTCCGTTTCTCTCTCTGTTAGCAACATCAGTTTTACTTGCGCTGGCAATCCATTTCAATTCACCTGCGCTGGCGTCATTCTTAGGTGTTGATTCATCACAACATTACTTTATACAATATGCAGGATGGATTCTTTGCTTAGATGCGCTGACGATCATTCCGTTCGCTTCTCTGCGAATGGAGCAGAAGGCGAAGCGATTTGCAGCATTAAAAATTTTCAACATCACAGCGAATCTTCTTCTCAATCTCGGATTGATACTTGGTCTCGGTATGCATGCTGAAGGAGTATTTCTCGCAAACCTCTTAGCATCCGGACTCACCTTTCTTGCAATGATTGGCATGGTGCTTCGACGGTTAACTTTCAAATTTCCCGTCGGATTATATAAAGAGATTCTTCAATTTGGTCTTCCGTATATTCCTGCCGGACTTGCAGGTATTGCGATGCAAGTGATCGATCGTCCAATCGTTAAAGCATTGACCAACGATGCAACGCTCGGAATCTACCAGCTCAATTACCGACTTGGCATTTTTATGATGCTCATTGTCGGAATGTTTGATTATGCTTGGCGGCCCTTTTTCCTCAATCACGCCAAAGATGCCGACGCAAAACCGCTCTTTGCAAAAGTGTTCACCTATTTTGTACTTGGTGCTATGTCCGTTTTCCTTACTATTTCGTTATTCATTGAAGACATTGTCCGGATGAAATTCTTTGGAAAACAATTCTTTCCGCCGATTTACTGGCAAGGAGTTGAGATCGTTCCCTGGGTACTGCTGGCGTATGTCTTCACCGGAGCGTACGTTGTGTTTGTCGTCGGTGTGTATCTTGAAAAGAAAACAAAATATCTTCCGTTTATTACCGGCGCTGGTGCATTGTTGAATGTTGGTGCAAACTTATTTCTCATTCCTAAAATAGGGATTCTTGGTGCAGCGCTTTCAACGTTGTTCAGTTATATCGTCATGGCGACGGGAATGTATTTTGCATCTCAGCGATTCTATCGAGTAGAGTACGAATGGAATAAAGTGTTGACGATTGCTGGGTCAGCAGCATGCATGTTTATACTATATCGTGTACTGCATTTACAGCCGCTTGATCCTATGAGTATAGTAGTGAAGCTTGTACTGGTGATTGCATTTGGAGCTGCATTGGTACTCCTGAAGGTGATTGATGCAAGAGAGATGAGTGAGATGAAATCGATTGTTCAGAAGGTATTAACGCGTTCCTCCTCTTCAAAGTCCTCAGAAGAACTGCCCTAATCCTGAATGTATTGAAAAAGTCAATTGTAACGTAGATTGGATTGGTATTCCGATCATATTTTAGGAACATGAAATCTTCCTGTTCTGCATTTCAGTGAACCTTAATTCCAGTTCTCAATTATTTTTATTTGGATAATCGGGATGAGACCGCCCAGAGAAGATTTCCTGCACACATGCATTCATGTGTTGATAGTGTGATCCTTTCCAGTATATTCGGTCGCACGATGAGCACCGCTGATACTCGTTGCACCAATCCTTTACCCTGAGTGGAATTCGTGAAAGTATCGCTTCTTTCTCTACAAGCTGAAGCTTTGAATTACATTTGATACAACGAGTCAATGGAGATGCCAAATTGTAAAGATCAAACCACTCAAGTACTTCAACAATTTGAAAGTGTGGATCTATGTTCTTTATCAGATAAGCATGGGTGAGTGATTCGATATCCAATAACGACTTGCTTCTGCTTAAGAGTATCCGATTTTCGTTTTTTGAAATTGTAATGAGGGATTCCTTCGTCCAATTGTTTTGATAGAGCGTGTCGAAACCGAACATCCGTAGGTGATGGGCGAGCTTTCCCAGATGCACATCAAGGATAAACTTCGGCTGACGGAGAGGATGGTCCCGTACTTTTGTTACGGAGGAGATGTCGAAATTCTCAAATACCGGATAAAAGGCGACCCGATCGTTTTCCTCCAGGTGGTACGTTAGGCCGACTGGTTTGTTATTGATAAGGGCTAAGTCAATGACGTCGGAAGGGATTCCGATTTTGTTTAGGAGATCTTTTAAAACTGCATTTGACGGAAGAGACAGAGGGAAAGTCATGAACCTCTGATTCGGCGGAAGAAAATCGCTCAACTCAGCATAGCATCGAATAGAAACAACTGGCATCTTTTCCTCGGACAATCTATGCAGGTTATCATCGGAGTGCAGATGACAAGGTATCGCCAACGCCAATAGTACAACTATTTCATCGGGAGCAGTGGCAGGGAAAGAGAAATAGTCGTTCCCTGCCCTTGTATGCTGTTTACGAAAATATTGCCGCCGTGAATTTCTGTCAAACGTTTTGCAATCATCAATCCCAATCCCAGACCTTGCTGTTCATGCCGTTCCCGATCGAATTGCATGAACATATGAATCTTCTTGATTTGCTCTTCGGACATTCCGCGTCCATTGTCTTTTATTGTTATTATGCCCATTTCGTTTTCGCGAGCAGTCGAAATTATCACTTGCGTGCCGACAGTAGAAAATTTAAATGCATTGTCCATCACTTGCTGCAGTAATTGTTTTAAATATTGTTCAGAAATTGCAATAGAGATGGGAGAGAGGTTCAAGGCGAGGTCGGTGGACCGGTTAAAAGAAGACGCAAGCTCTTCTGCAACACGCGTAAGGATCTGATGTGCTTCTTGAGAACCCATTTGGCGAGATGCAGAAATCTTCGCTTGATCATTCTGGAGGAACAGGCATTGTGTGTGGATCCAAAATTTTTCCAGCGTTTGATTCATCCGCACAGCCGAATCAAACAATGACTGTGCAAGGCCCTTAATTTCTTCAGGCGCCATTTCTTCTGCCTGCGATTTTAGAAGTTCGGCTAAGCCTAATATCCCTGTCATTGGTGTCCGCAGTTCGTGCGGCAGTGCCCGTGTAATACTTTCACTCAATTCATCAATTGCGCGCTGCGATTCGTTTTTCCTCTCATCGGCTTCGTCCAAACGCACTTGCACTGCATGAATGAAATCATCCGCATCAATCGGCTTGAGGATAAAATCGCTGGCACCGAGATTCATCCCTTTTCGAAGATGAGTGCGCGGGTCTTCACCTGTCAAAAAAACGAATGGAATGTGTGCAGTCGATTCATGCCGGTGCAATTCTTCCAGGGTTTCAAATCCATCCATACCCGGCATTCGGATATCACACACAATGAGATCTGGCAGAATCCTCAATGCTAAATCCACTCCCTCTTTTCCATCTGTGGCTTCTTCCATTTCATATCCAGACATTTCGAGCAATAGTCGGACCACCTTCCGCATTCCAGCGTCATCTTCAATACATAAAATTCGTTTTGTCATGAGTCGTTCTTCACTTTTGCTCTAATGTATTTATAGAGATTGGCAGTATCACTGCGTTCATTTTGTTGATCTCTATATTCTTACATTGTAAAGAATATAAACACCAAACGTGCCAATAGAAAGGAGTTAGATAAAAAAAAGGAATAAACCGAAAATAGAACTATAGAAGTGAAGGAAAGGTTGTAAATAGGAGAAAAATGCAAAAGTGGTTCATAAAATTTTATAAAAAAGTATCTATATAGGCTAAGAAGGTTTATCTGGACTTATCACGAATTTAGATTTACGTGTTTCTTGACTTTTCTGCTAAGTTTATGTATCTTTTTCCCTTAAAATTCAAAAAATAGTATCATTTTTGTAAAAAATAGAGAGGATTTGAAGGTTACTCATGGCTTCAACTTCTGATTTTCGTATTGGCATGGTTATAGTATTTAATGGAGAATTACACAGGATTGAGGAATATATTCACCGAACTCCGGGAAATCTTCGTGCTTTCGTGCAAGCAAAGCTTCGCAATCTTAGGAGTGGTCGGGTAACAGAAACCCGCTTTCGGTCTGGCGAAGAGGTGGAAGAAATCCGCGTTGAGCAGAAAGAATTCCAATATCTCTTCCACGATGGCGCCAGTTATCAATTTATGGATAAACAGAGCTACGAGCAGATGCCAGTGGACGAAAAGGCATTGGGCGAAGGCGCAAAATTTTTAAAGGAAGGCGAAACAGTCCAACTGCAGATGGTGGGTTTGGATATTGTTGGAGCGGAAATCCCGCAGCATGTGGAGTTAAAAGTTACCGAAACGGAGCCGGGTATTAAAGGTAATACCGCAACCGGTGCTTTAAAACCGGCCACTGTAGAAACCGGCGCGAGTATCAATGTACCGCTCTTTATCAACGAGGGCGATGTTATTCGGGTGGATACAAGAACAGGTAAATATTTAGAACGCGTGAATAGTTAAGTGAACTCACCTTCCAAAAGAAGAAGCTTGCTTTATTGAGATTTCTTTATAACGGAGATCTGATGAACCTTTCTTATATAAAAAAAATTATCAAACTGGTCGAAAACAGTTCGATCGACGAGTTAGAGCTTGAAGAAGAAGGGACGAAAATCAAAGTTGCGCGTAATCGCAACTCTGGGGTTTTCGTACAGACTGCAAATTCTGCACAAATGGCAGTACCGCAAGCCACACCATCACATATTCTCCAGCCCGCAGAATCGGTCAATCCTGCATCACACGGTGTTCCGTCGGAATCAAAATATCATGAGGTTCGTTCACCCATTGTTGGTACTTTTTATCGTGCCCCATCTCCCGATGCAGAACCATATGTCGAAGTAGGGCAGACAGTACAGGTCGGTTCGGTTATGTGCATTGTTGAAGCGATGAAATTAATGAATGAAATAGAATCAGATTGCAACGGCACTGTAGTGAATATCGTTGCAGAGAACGGCAAACCAGTCGAATATAATCAAGTTTTGTTTCTGATTGAGAAGGCGTAGTGATTCATTCTCAATCTGGAAACCGCACTCCTTTGTTTAAGAAAATCCTTATAGCAAATCGGGGGGAAATTGCGCTGCGTATCATTCGCGCTGCCCGTGAATTAGGAATCAAGACGGTTGCCGTGTACTCCGAAGCTGATCGTGATTCTCTTCATGTCAAGTTTGCCGATGAAGCTGTTTGCATCGGTCCGCCGTCAAGCAAGCAGAGTTACCTCAATATTCCGCGTTTGATTGCCGCTGCAGAAGTGACAGATGCCGATGCTATTCATCCCGGGTACGGCTTCCTTGCAGAAAATGCAAACTTCGCCGATATCTGCGCATCATCCGGCCTCACGTTCATCGGTCCTCGTCCGGATGCAATTACTTCTATGGGCGACAAAGCGCTTGCGAAAGAAACCATGAAGAAAGCGGGAGTGCCTGTCGTACCGGGGAGCGAAGGTACTATTTCAGATATTACTGAAGCAAAAAAGATCGCGGATGAGATTGGTCTTCCTGTTATCATTAAAGCAACAGCAGGAGGCGGGGGGAGAGGTATGCGCATTGTCCGTTCGCTCGAAGAACTGGAGAATGCATACCTGACAGCAAAGCACGAAGCGGAAACTGCATTTGGGAATGCAGCAGTCTATATTGAAAAATACATAGAAGAACCTCGTCATGTCGAAATTCAGATTATGGGCGATCAGTACGGAACGGTTGTCCATTTCGGCGAACGCGATTGCAGTATTCAACGAAGGCACCAAAAGTTAGCCGAGGAATCACCGTCACCAGCACTTACTCCAGAACTTCGCGAAGCAATGGGCCTTGCGGCAGTGAAAGGTGCAAAAAGTGTCAGATATGTTGGAGCAGGGACTGTGGAGTTCTTGTTAGACAAAGACAAGAGCTTCTATTTCATGGAGATGAACACACGCATTCAAGTAGAGCATCCAGTTTCGGAAGAAGTCATGGGAGTAGATTTATTGAAGCTGCAGATCCAAATGGCTGCGGGAGAGCGCCTGAAAAAAATTCAGGTGAAACCGCAATGGCATGTCATTGAATGCCGCATCAATGCAGAAGATCCGGCAATGGGATTCCGGCCAAGCCCAGGTAAGATTACGAGTCTGCATTTCCCCGGCGGTTTTGGCGTGCGTGTCGATACGCATATTTATGCCGGCTATGTGATTCCGCCGTACTACGATTCGTTAATTGCCAAGTTGATTGTGAAAGCCAAAACCAGAGAAGAAGCGATTACGAAGATGTACTACGCGCTGGATGAATTTATCATCGAAGGAATCAAGACCACGATTCCATTCCACAAAAAGTTGATGTTGAATGATAAATTTAAAAGCGGCGATTTCGATACAAAGTTTATCGAATCATTTGTGTTTGATGATTAAATTTTAGACATTCAACAAAGAGTATGGTTGTGGGATTTACCGCGTTTCATCGGCGGCAGATACACAACTTCATTTTAAAAACCTTCTCTAAGCGTAAGAGGTTGCTATGAACTTCCCCGAACATGTGAAATATACAGCAGACCATGAATGGATCCGAGTTGAAGGACAATTTGGCTGGATTGGAATTACGGATTATGCCCAAAGTGAATTAGGAGATATTGTGTACATTGAGATACCTGCCGTTGGAACAAAAGTAGAAAAAGGTAAATCATTTGGAACGATTGAAGCTGTAAAAGCCGTCTCCGATTTGTTTGCACCTGTCGCCGGCGAAGTGGTCGAAGTGAATGCAGAGATGAAAGATCATCCGGAAGTTGTCAATAAAGATCCATACGGAAAAGGATGGATGGTAAAGATCGCGATCACCGAGCCTGCTCAGTTGGACACGCTCCTCGACGTGCAAGCATACAAAACACTCGTAGGAAAGTAGTCCGCACACAATACTGAAAATTCTTGATAAGGCATACGCATCTGCCTTTGGTGTGATGTAAGGAATGAATAGACCTGTGTGGAAAAGTAGTACATCAAACGAAAGCCTTCTTACACCGCCTGCGAAACACACGTTGACGTTTTTACTTTGCGGCGGCCTGCTCCTGACGTTTCTATTAGTTGTAAGTATATATTTCTTACAGAAGCCCGCGTTATATTTTGTACTCATCGGATTTTGTTTTATTCTCTTCTTGCTGATAGCACAGCGAAATCGAAAAATTAGTTACGGTCTCAAACAGTTCAATGCAGTGCTGAACTCTTCCTCAAATCCAATCCACGTAACTGATGGCAGCGGTGTAACTCGTTATGCAAATCCGGCATTTCTACAATGGAGTGGAATGAATCAATCTTCCGTTATAGGACAGAATCTTTTCGATCTTATGAAAATCACTACCCATACGGGGAGTAAAGAAAGTGGCTGGTCTTCGGCGAAATCAGATCTTGTATCTGATAAGGTATGGAAAGGAGAAGTGGAATTTGCACGACCAGACGGACAAATGGCTATTGCAGATTTGATTCTTTCCCCAGTCCTTGATGCGAACGGAACGCTTTTAGAATGCATCGCCTTGCACAAGGACCTCGCGGAAAGAAAAGAGTTTACGCGAAAAATGATCGAAACGCAGCGCCAGTACCGCAGTATTGTAGAAAGCTCGCTCGACGGGATTATGATCGTGCAGAATGAACGGCTCGTGTATGTCAATCCATCAGCAATCAATATCTTCGGTTATGCATCAGCGGAAGAAATGCAATCGCTTCATTTTACGGAAACCGTTGCTCCGCCGAACAAACCATACCTTACGCTGACGCCTGATGGTCGTTCCATAGGAGACGAAGTCCTGAGGAATTACGAGCTGCGCGGTTTGACGAAACAGGGAAAGATGATAGACCTGGAAGCAAACGCACATGTGATTGCATGGAATGATCATCCAGCTGTGCAAGCGTCGTTTCGTACTATCACCGAACGAAAAATGCTCGAACGCGAACAGACGCTCTGGCTCTGGGAACAAGAAACACTCAGTGATATCGACCGAAAACTTGTTGGTGTTGTCGATTTGAATAAAATATTTGCCGCAATTTTGCAGCACACATTAAACCTGACACGTGCACATTTTGGCGGTGTTCTCCTGTTTGATGAATCAAATTTGCACATACAATGGAATTCGATGTGCGGCAACACACTTCAGCATACGGCAGAAATGTTCCAACCCAGTGACACGCTGCGTGATATTCTCAGAAGGGAAGATCCGCTGATTATACAAAATTCCAAGACCAATACACAATATCCGCTTTCCCGGCTTTCACTTGTTGGAGAGGAACAACTTATTTCAACTGCATGGCTTCCGTTGATTGTAGAAGGAAAGCATAGGGGGATGCTTGTTGTAGGATACCGCCAGTACCACGATTTTGCCGGACGCGAGATGCGGCTGCTTACCTCGCTTGCCGAGAAACATTCTATCGCAATGGTCAACGCTCAACTGTATACAGATCTTCTTCAACGGGAAAAAGAATTAGAAATTCTCTCCGGCGCACGTGTGCAGGCGCAGGAAGACGAACGCAGACGCATCGCACGAGAAATCCATGACGGTCTTGGTCAGATGCTGACCGCTATCAAATTCAATCTTGAAATTCTGGAAGATATGATTACGGCGGGCAAGGATGAACGTGAACGTATTGATGATATGAAGAATTTGCTTGACAGCGTGATGAAGGAAGCGCGCGAAATTTCATACAACCTGATGCCGAGCGTCCTTGAGGATTTTGGATTGGCGCCTGCGCTTCAGCTTCTGAGCGAACAATTTGCTAATCGAACGAATGTGAAAGTTCAATTTCAAGCGCATGGTGTCAACGACCGGTTCGACACAAATTTGGAAATAGGCCTGTACAGAATCGCGCAAGAGTCGCTCAATAATATATCGAAGCATGCAGAAGCCACAGAGGTCAATCTGCAAATTATTCATCATAGCAAGGGCATTCGCCTCGTTATCGAAGACAATGGAAAGGGCATCACCACTCAGCCAAGCCTTATCCGTGCAACAGGCAAGGGCGGTATGGGATTGCCGGGTATGCGCGACCGCGCTTCTTCGATCGGCGGCGCACTCACCATTGATTCGACGCCGAACCATGGAACACTGATTACTGTCGAAGTACCAATACTAAAATCGAATACTCATGAATAAAATCCGAATTCTTCTCGCGGATGATCATCCGATGGTTCGCAGCGGTCTTATTAAATTATTAGAACCGTACAAAGAATTTGTCGTGGTCGGTGAAGCCGGCGATGGGGAAGAAGCAGTTGCGATGACTAAGAAGTTGGAACCTGATATTGTTATCATCGATCTCTCGATGCCGAAACTTTCAGGAATTGAAGCCACAAAGCTTATACGAAAAAATAATCCCACCACCAAAGTTCTTGTGCTGACGATGCACGATAACGAAGAATATGTGTATCAGATATTTAAGTGCGGTGCCGGCGGCTATATGTTGAAAAATACAGGGAAAGATGACCTTGCCGCCGCCATACGTGCTGTAGCAAAAGGAGAGACCTTCTTTAGTCCGCGTGTCTCAGAAATTATGGTGAACGCATACTTGCGGAAAGCGGATGTACGGGAAGAACTTCCCCTCAGCAATGAAGACGTCCTTCTCACGAAACGTGAAAAGGAAATCCTCTTCTATATTGCGGATGGATTAAACAATTCCCAGATAGCCGAAAAACTTTTCATCAGCGCAAGAACAGTCGACACGCATCGAACAAACATCATGCAAAAGCTCGATATCCACGACGCCGCCAATCTTGTCCGATACGCATTGAGCAAGAAAGAGAAACATCGTTCAAACCCCTAATGGGATCAGAACAACGTTCTTCTGGACTTTTCATTAAAACATTTTTCATTCCGTAAAATATCTTCTCTTTTTGAGACAGTGAACATTATCTCTTCTTATCAACAAGATTGTGCTTTTGATAAATGACATCGATTAGCCCAAACGGATGTAAGGAAGGGGGAAAAAACGATCGTAACTGAGAGTTATTGACGTCTCGTTTTAGGAAAAATTCTCATTTTTAGTCGTGATCAGAAAAGCGATATAGCTTTTACGCAATCTCAAGAGTGTAGATTCTTTTCAAATCTTCAAAATGGTACCACTGCAATTCCTCTAGACATAATTGAAACTAATTCTCCATTTTTCATGTTATTATCATTGATTTTAGCACTTTCAATCATTAAATTTTATTAAGTAAATTACGCAAAAGAATAAATTTTTTTGTTCTAGGAACGCATGGGCATTTGTGCGTGTTGTTGTCGATATCAGAAAATTCCTATACGATCTAGGAAATAGTCGTAATCTCGATCTGAATAATACGGACTCAAGTATTACTGCAAAGCTTTTTGTAAAAAAGATCACAAAGAAATATTTTTAATTTTTTCCAATGCAAAGGGGTTACTTATGCAACTCGTTAAAAGTTCGTTCATAAAAAATATTTTCTTCATTGTCGTACTCACGTTACTCTATGCAAATGAGGTGAGGACACAAGGTGCAGTTCCTTCTATTGCCTCCTTCTCTCCGGCCTCGGGTCCGATAGGTGCAAGTGTCACAATCAACGGTGCGAACTTTAATTCTATTCCAGCGAACAATATAGTTTATTTTGGTCCTGTGAAAGCTGTCGTAACATCGGCAAGTTCAACATCACTCACAGTAAATGTTCCTGTTGGCGCAACATACCAACCGTTATCCGTAACAGACGTTGTAACAGGATTGACGGCATATTCCAATGCGCCGTTTGTAACAACTTTCACGGGCAGTACAACCATAAGAGCATCATCATTTGCCTCGAATGTAGATTTCCTCGATGATGCGTACTCATTTGATATTGCGATTAGTGATTTAGATGGTGATGGTAAAACGGATGTTGTCGTTTCAAATTCGAGTAACAACACTCTCTCCATTTATAGAAACATAAGCATAAGCGGTACTATCTCGTCAGGATCATTCGCAGCAAAGGTGAACGTACCAACTGGAAATAATCCTATGGGAGTAGTTGTTAGTGATATAGACGGTGACGGTAAGCCGGATATTATCGTTTGCAATGGTGGCGAAGCGACAGTTTCAGTTTATCGGAACATGAGTACCAGCGGAAGCATTTCCTTTGCCCCAAGAGTGAACTTCCAGACGGGAGCAGGAGTCATTAGTTTGGCGATTGGTGATCTTGACCGTGATGGAAAACCTGATATTGTCACTGCCAACAACACTTCAATTTCTGTGTTACGAAACATAAGCACGATCGGTTCAACGTCATTTGCTTCAGGAGTTCATATTCCAGCTTCAGGAAATCCGTATCGAGCAGCAATAAAAGATATCGATGGTGATGGGAAACCGGACATTGTGATTACCAATAATACGATCAATAGTGTATCGGTGTATCAGAATATAGGTACAGGTTATGGCATATCATCAGGAACGTTCGCATTACCCGTGTATTTTGCAACAGGAGAAAATCCGATCGGTGTTGCGGTTGGTGATGTCGATGGCGATGGGAAAATGGATATGGTCGTCGCAAATGTTATGGGCAATACGATTTCTGTTTTTCAAAACATAGGTACTACCGGAAATATCACAACAGGATCGTTTGCTCCGAAAGTCGATTTCTCGACTGCAAGTGCCACTGTTAATAATCCATATGATGTTGCACTTTGTGATTTGAATGGCGACGGTAAGCCGGAAATTGTAACAGCGAATAGCACCAGTGAAAAAGTTTCAATATTTCTTAATATATGTGCCAGCGGTAATGTTACGCTAGATTCTTTTGCCCCTAAGGTCGATATATCGACTGGACTTGCTCCTTATGGGTTGAAGATCGGTGATATAGATGGAGATGGCAAGCCGGATATTTTGACTGCTAATTATTTTGGTAATTCATTCTCGATATCACGCAACTTAATTTCTCCTGATCAGCCTCCTATCGCCAAGGCGGGCCCGGATCAAACTGTTACCGTGGGTACACAAGTAATACTCAACGGTTCAGCTTCTTCAGATCCGGATGGAGATGTGTTGTCATATTTATGGCAAGAAGGAGGGGCGACACTTGGAACAGCTCCGCAAATTACAGTATCATTACCAGTGGGTATTCATACTATTACGTTAACAGTTAACGATAATAATGGTGGAACATGTTCTGATATTGTTGTTGTGACTGTTTTAGCAACAATAAATCACCCGCCTGTTGCCAATGCAGGGTCAGATCAAACGGTTAATGAAGGTGTTCAAGTGACACTGAACGGTTCAGCTTCATCAGATCCAGATGGAGATGCTCTGACGTATTCTTGGAATGAAGGAACAAACATCCTTGGTACAGGTGTGCAACTTGCAGTAACGTTACCGGTTGGGACTCATACCATAACACTTGTAGTGTCTGACGGCCATTTGACCGCTTCCGATGATGTCATCATTAATGTTGTGGCTGCAGCACCGCCCACAATTGTGGTGAAGGACACGCATATTAATTTATGGCCGGCAAATCATAAATACGTCAACATCAAAGTCGCTGACATTGTCGTTTCTGCCAATGACAGCAAAGGATTACCGATTGAAATTAGCAAAATCCGAATTGCTTCTGTTAGCAGCGACGAACCGGAAAACGTTCCCGGTGATGGTAACACGTATAACGATATTGTTATTAGCAATGACGCAAAGTGCGTAAACTTGCGCGCAGAACGACAAGATTGGGGAAACGGGAGAGTATATACAATTAACCTCATAGTGCTGGATGCAAACGGTAATAAAGGACAGGCAAGCTATGAAGTATGGGTTCCTAAGAGCCAAGGTGCTAAGAATGTCATCAATGATGGCGTTGCGTATACTGTGGAAGCATCCTCTTTAGGAAAGAACGTATCTGAATTATCACTCCTAGAATCCGATCAGCCGAGTGGATTTAAACTATATGATAATTATCCGAATCCATTCAATCCGAGTACAGAAATAAGTTTTGCGATTCAAGAAAATAATTTCGTGTCGTTGAAAGTCTATGATCTCTTGGGTCATGAGGTAGCGACACTTGTGAATGATCAATTAAGTTCTGGACTATACTCTATCCAATTTAATGCGAACAGGTTGTCGAGCGGAACGTATATTTATCGTCTGATAGCTGGCACCTCAGTCCAGACGAAGAGAATGCTCCTGATGAAATAAGCGAGTAGATGAGTAGAGTAAATGTCTGACATCTTCCTAACGAGTCAAAAAGGAGATGTCAGACATTTTACATAGGGGAATGAAGTGAGTTTTTATTTATAAGTTTATCAGAAAAGAGCCTCGGCATTTGTCGAGGTTTTTTTTAGACTAAAAAAAAACAACAACTAAGCCCCAAGTCAAGAAACCCATTGAACAAGTTCAGTCATTTTTGGAAACGATGAAACGCATTATTCGGGTAAATCCACAAGAAATAAAATTGCCGAAACAATAAGGACTAGTTTTTTTATTATTGCTTTTCATTTATGTCCTCTACGATAATTGAACAAAAAAATTGAATCAATGATTTACTATATGAGACATCTGAATAATCGATTTTATTATGGTAGTCGCGCTTTTCAGATTGCGTTTTCTGAACACAATTGCGAACTAACCTTCCCGCCGTCCCACAAGCGAGACTTTGGCAGGCGGGAGTTCGCGACTACCGTTATTCAATTAATATTTCAGAGATCTCTCTATATAAATCCCAAAAACTTTTTCATCTCTCTATTAACAAGCAAAAACTTTTTTCTAAATCCTTCAACATTTACACTCACTTTACTCAATTAACACAGTACTTTTTATGCTGTAAGTAACTCTTTCTTTAGGACTTACGCCAAGTGTTCCCTATCTATGGTATCAAGATATTTTTCCACAATCTTCACAACTTTTGCACACTTTACCTGATTGCAACAAGTCTTCTCTATTAATATCAGCAAAAACTTTTTCATCTCTCTATAATACAAGCAAAAATATTTTACTAAAGTCTGCCGCGCTTACATCCACTTTACCCAATTAGCACAACACTATTTAAGCTTTAAGTAACTCTTTTTTCGATCTTACCTCAAATTTCCTCTATCTACGGTATCAAAGTCTTTTTTCATCTTTTCTGTCACTTTTACGTCACTTTACCTGATTGCGCGACCTATTTTAAAAATTGCGTTTCGCTGAAAACAGTCCATTTTCGCCGAATTCTTAGTAACATCAGGCATACATCTACGGTATTTACCGTAATTATACGCTTGACATTACCAGAGAATTGTTGTATATTTGTGTAGTTAAAAACTCAAGGAAACGACCATGAAAAAGACAATCGAAGAACCCAAGATCAATAACCTGCTTCAACTCATTAAACGATTCCCTACTGAAGAATCTTGTAGAGAGTTTCTTATTCAATCCAGATGGGGAGATAAGCCCGTATGCGTCCATTGCGGAAGCACTGAGAAGATGTATAAGATTCAAGGTGGAAAACTCTTTAAATGCTCTGCTTGCAAAAAGCCGTTTTCTGTTAAAGTTGGCACTATTTTCGAGGATTCCGCACTTCCTTTGCAGAAGTGGTTTCATGCGATGTTCGTTGTGTCTGCACACAAGAAAGGTATTTCTTCCTGCCAGCTTGCTAAAGATATTAGTGTTCGTCAAGCTACTGCTTGGCACATGTTGCATAGAATAAGGCTTACCATGACAACGGGTTCTTTTGAAAAACCTCTTGGTGGTATCGTTGAAGTTGATGAAACCTTTATTGGCGGTACAAGACACGGTTATGGCAAAGGATTCAATCCAGAAAAATCCCCGGTCTTTGGTATGGTGGAACGCGGTGGAAATGCTCGAATAGAAACTATTCCAAACGTTAAAGCAGAAACCATAAAGCCAATTATCAGAAAAGGTGTAACTCCCGATTCTACCCTTATGACAGACAACTACACTGCATACAAAGGACTGGATAAAGAGTTCAAAGATCATAAAGTTATTAACCATAGCGCACACAAATACGTTGATGGTATCATTCACACAAACACCATTGAAGGATTTTGGAGCTTGCTTAAACGCGGTATTGTTGGTATATATCATCATACCTCTAAAAAACATTTACATAGATACTGCGAAGAGTTTGAATATCGCTACAATTCTCGCAAACAAAATGACTCTGTAAGATTTGGTTTATTGTTAGGCGCATGTGAAGGAAGATTGACATATAGAGCCTTGATTAATAAATAGAATAATTCAAAATAAATACGATCAAATAAGCAATTGAACAACTGGTTAAAAATACGAAAACAACGGCTGTATAAATCAGTTGAAGAAAGTGCCTATGGATATATTCTCTGGAGTGTATGTTCTTCGATTGGGATAGGCACTCTCGTATTTCTTTTTTCTTGGATAAGAAATCATTTAATAAATATCCTGACCAAACCAATAATGCGATGGGGTACAATAGAGATATTATTTGTAGTGTTTTATATAATACTTGTGAGTTCATTCATGTTCCTTTTAGGCATACGAACAAAAAAATCTCTCAGCAAACCAAACGAAGTTGAATCTATTAATCCGATTAAAGAAGAAGAAACGTCGATCTTTAAACCTGTACAAAAAGAACCCATTCAACCTGAAAAATTCCATACTTTCGATAATATTACCTTTATGTATCATGCCAATAGCGGAAAAATTTACGATGGTTGTTACTGTTCCAAACATCATGTGCAAATGCTCGCCAAAGAAAAAAGAGCAATGGGTATGCGCTATAGTATTATTGAATTTAAGTGCCGATTGTGCAAAGAGCATTTTGAGGTGGACGTAGTTACTCTTGATGCTATCCATACAAATTTTCAGGTAATTCTTCAGGCATATATAAAAGGTCATCTCACAGAACTCCCCATAAGGTCAGACACATGAACAAACCCAAACCAACGAATAAACATGCCACTAAACGCGGACGCAAAACAAAGATTGAAATGATCTTCGATGGAAACATGAAAGGAAAAGCCATACCTTTCCATGAGTTCATACAGCGTATTGTTCGGGTAAATCCGCAAGAGATTAAATTACCGAAACAGTAAAGAATATTTTTATTTTCTTTATTCATAAGAGTAATCTCAAATGTCCGAAAAATCCCGCACTCAATATTCTCAAATTATACGTGAATCAAGATATATGTACTGGGGTGCGCTCCTGACAATTAATGGAATACTTCTTAGCGTATTCTCTGCTATTTATTTACTTTCTGCCACAGGGAATCATCTTCTTATCCTTCTTTTGGTTCTCTTTTCTGTGTTCTCTTGTTGGCTCATCGTGTGGAGCTTTTTGAAAACCAAAGAGCTTTATGAACAGATTTTTGACGATTATGAAATCATAGATACTATGACCGAGAAAATCTTGCATGAGACTATAGAAAAAAGAATCTCCGAGAGTGGCGTCATTGTACGAATAGAATCTATTGTTCAATCGTTTTTGTTTATCGAGATGTTTATACTGCTTCTTATACTTTTGCGGTAGCCAACCGGGAATATCTCCACCCCAAAGTAACCAATCACCCATATCGTTCACATAAGTTTCCCTTGACACCCCGAATCGTTTCTTAAATACATTTGGTATTACTCTGTCATTTTTGGCTAATATCGGCGTCATTTAGTAACCTCAAGCGTATAATTACGGTATTTACCGTAGACGCCTACGGTAATCCCTGTATTCTTCAAAATACGGTGATCAATTGATTCGTCACAACTACCCCAATGCTATATTATCCCCAGTAATTAAAGGAGTATTCTCATTTTTCAGAAGGGAAAAAGAGTATGAACAGAATCAAAGTTCTTATCGCTGATGACCACCGAGATTTTCGGAAAGTCGTCCATGATTTTCTTGATCGATTGCCGAATGTCTCAGTTGTTGGAGAAGCGATAGACGGCGATGACGCAATCAAGAAAGTAGAGAAACTTTTTCCCGATGTTGTGCTGATGGATATCTCGATGCCTTTGATGAATGGAATTGAGGCTACGCGGATTATCAAACAGCGATGGCCGGAAACGAAAGTGCTTATTGCCACGAATCATGACGATCCGATGTATCGCAAGCAGGCACTTGAAGCGCGCGCGGATGGATTTATACTCAAAGGTTCAATGAAGCCATCGCTCGAAGCGACATTCAGTGTTCAGAGGGAGCAGCAAAGTATTCCTAGTGACTATGAATTACAAATTATCAAATAATAAAAACCAACAATAAGGAGTAATACCATGTACAAACTCAAAGTTCTTTTAGCCGATGATCACGACAGTTTCCGTCGGATCTTAATTGCGTTTTTGAGAGCGCAAAAAGATATAGAAGTAGTCGGAGAAGCCATCGATGGGCAGGAAGCAGTCGAACAGGCAGAACGGTTTCACCCCGATCTCGTTCTGATGGATATTCACATGCCGAAGCAGAATGGCATTGAAGCAACGAAGGCGATCAAAAATCGATGGCCCGGCACGAAAGTATTTATTCTCTCGATGGATCCGAGCGAGTTCTATCGCAGGAACACACAGGATTTTGCCGATGGATTTATTGCGAAAACCTCGATGAAGAGTGCGCTTCTCTCCATTCTTTCCAGCGAGCAGCATTCGCATATGCAGCCAATGGTAGCCAGTGCTTACGCGGCATGATGTATTCAACAATGGAATCAATAATGAAACAAAAGAGCATATTCAGATTCTAACAAAGTGAAAAAAGCAATTCACATATTGCTCATTTCGCTCTTTGCAGTACTTGTACTGTCGTGGGATCAATCTGCTCTAGCAGCAGTGACTGTTACTGCCGCCACAGGTGGAACAAATATTTCTGCAGATAAAGCAGCAAATGCTACATCTCCTGCCTGGACGGCACTTGGGAACATTGTCATAACCGAAGGTGCAAACGGCGATTTTGCTACCGGTACAGGTGTAACATTTATTCTTACTGCACCAGCAGGATGGCAATTTAACACACCAGGTTCTGTTTCAACTACAGTCACCGGTGGTACAGGTGGCAACCAGAATGTCGCTGTCACCAATACATCAGTAACTGCATCAACGATTACATTAACCTTAAGTATTGGGGGCACGAATAAAACAGATATTTTAACAATCATCGGCGTTCAAGTTCAACCTATTGATGGTGGGAATCTCCCTGGTTCAGGTAATATCTTAAGAACTTCAGCAAACCCAGGAACAGCAACCGTTACTGGTATTACAAATGGTACTACAAACTTTGGTTCCCTCTCTCAAGTTGTCGGCAATCTCAGTCAGCTTGTCGTGACATTACCGGGACAAACCTTCACCGATGCTTCAACGAAGGCGGCAAGCGGAAATTCCGGTACTATAACGGCACCGACTGCAGGTGCGGCGTTTGACCTTGCAAAACTGACTGCAACTGATCAGTTCGTGAATATTATTGCTTCATATTCCGGTGCTAAAACAATCAGTTATACAGGCCCCGGCGGCACTAACCAAACTTATACAACATCTGTTTCCTTCACGAGTGGTCAATCGACAACCACTCTTTCGACAACACTTTACAAAGCAGAATCAGTTGCCATTACTGCCAGCGATGGAACGATCACTGGCCCTGCAAGTTCGGCACTAACTGTTAATCCGGCCGCGTTTGCAAAAATGCAATTGTTGGTGCCTGGTGAGGCTGCAGATCCGGGAACTCCGACAGGAATTGGAAAAACAGGCACTCCGAATGCAACCACAGCTGGTTCATCGTTCTCTATCACAGCGAATGCTGTCGATACTTATTGGAACACAGTCACAACAATAACAGATTTGATAGGTATCACTTCTGATGATGCAAATGCAGTATTACCAGCAAATGCAAATCTAATTGCAGGTACCAAGGCTTTTTCCGTTACACTGAAAACTTCTGGTAGTAAAAAAATTACCGCCTCAGATTTAACTGATGGCGTAAAGACAGCCAATACAAGTCCTACAATTACAGTGAATCCGGGGGCATTTTCTAAGCTCCAGATTCTGTTGCCAAACCAAACGGCAGCTCCAGGATCAGCACAAGGCTGGACAGGATTTACTACAGCGAGAAATGCAGGTGAATCATTTAACCTGGTGGTGAATGCTGTTGACGATCACTGGAATGTTATAACTTCGGTTTCGCATGTTGTTGGGATAACATCTACAGATGCCTATGCTATTTTACCGGCAAACACAGCTTTATCGTTGGGGACGGTGACACTAAGTGTAACATTAAAATCAACTCAATATCCAACGTTAACTGCAACAGATATTTCTGACGGTACAAAAACACCAGCTACAACCGCATCCATTACAGTTAACGCTGGCGCCTTTACGAAACTCCAGATACTTCTTCCTGGAGAAAGTTCGGTTCCGGGATCATCATCCGGAAAGACTGGAACAGTAACACCGCAAACAGCTGGAACATCGTTCAACGTTACGGTAAATGCTGTTGATACTTATTGGAATCTGGTCAACACCATAACAGATGCTGTTGGAATTACTTCATCAGATTTGAACGCGGTTCTTCCATCGAATGCAGCACTCGTCTCTGGCACGAACCAATATGCAGTGACATTGAAAGCCGGCGGCAGTACAACTACTATTACGGCGACAGACATTACTGATGGAGCGAAGACCGCTGCCGTCAGTTCTTATGAGACTGTTAACGCAGGAACATTTACAAAATTGCAGCTGCTCGTGCCCGGTGAATCAGCCGCTGCTGGCTCAACATCAGGAAAGACAGGCTCACCCATTTCTCAAACTGTAAATTCATCATTTAATGCTACAGTTAATGCGGTCGATGCCTACTGGAACGTCGTCAATTCAACAGATGTCGTCCAATTTACTGCGAGTTGCGCCGCAACATTGCCGCCTAATACTGCTCTCGCTGCTGGTACGAAAACTTTAAGTGTGATTTTAAATGCCACCGGTAGTCAGACGATTGCAGTCAGCGATGTTACAAACTCCGGGATGACACCATCTACCAGCGGTTCGATTACGGTCATTGCTGGAGCAGTTGGAACTGTAACAGCCGCAACTGGGGGTGGCGCAGTCTCTGCTGATAACACTGGCGTAACATACACTTCCCTTACCGGACCTGTATATCAAGAAGGAGCAACAGGTCAAGTCACGACAGGAACACTTGTACTCAATGTGCCCTCAGGTTACATTTTCGACACCGGCGGTACCCAACCGACAGTCAGTGTTGGACATGTAAGCGGCACCGGCTCGGATATAACAATATCCGCAGTGACGACAACCTCTACGCAAATATCATTCACTGTTAACTCAAGTAGCACTAGTTCTGTCATCAATTCATTGACCTGGCAGAATATCCGTATCCGACCCACTGCTGGAACACCTCTCGCCAGTGGAAATATCACAAGCTCCGGTACTTCGACACTCGTTGGCGTAAGTCATGGTTCTACAAATTTCGGAACATTAACAGAGACAGCAGGTGCGACTGTAAAACTTGTTGTAACTCTTCCCAATCAGACATTCACAGCTGGTGTCGGTGTGAGTGGAACACCCACAGCACAGACGGCCAGCGCTGCATTTAATATTGTTTCACTGACTGCAACAGATCAGTTCTTTAACGTTACGACGTCCTACAGCGGATCAAAGACGATTAGTTACAGCGGTCCAGGCGGCAGCCCAACGTATACAACAGCAGTAAGCTTCACGAATGGTCAGTCGACAACTACGTTAGCCACAACTCTGTTGATGGCAGAAGCGACGACGATAACTGCAGGCGATGGTTCAATCTCTGGACCGGCAAGTTCTTCGTTAACAATTAATGCTGGTTCACCAATTAAATTACTACTCCTGGTACCTGGAGAAACGGCAAACGCAGGAACAACCGGCAATGGAAAAACTGGAACAGCATCTCAACCCACAGCAGGAGCATCGTTTGATGTCACTATCAACGCGGTTGATACTTATTGGAACGTAGCAAACTCATCCCATGTCGTTTCGATTACTTCAACAGACGCCAATGCAACAATGCCGGCAAATAAAGCGCTGTCATCCGGGTCAACGGTCTTTAGTGTAACACTACCGACCTTACAATCGACGACATTGACAGTAACCGATATAACCACTGGCTTAGCCTTCAGCTCAAGCCCAGCTCTCACAGTGGTTGCTGGTACATTTACGAAATTGCAGATACTCATGCCGGGAGAGACGGCGGCTCCAGGCACGACAAATGGTAAGACAGGTACACCGACAGCACAGAGTGCAGTAACTGCTTTCAATGTTACAGTCAATGCAGTTGATGCAAATTGGAACGTTATCCCAACAGCGACTGATGTTGTCGGCATCACTTCATCTGATCTGAATGCAACGCTGCCGGCGAATGCTGCATTGTCTTCAGGAACTCATACATTTAGCGTGACACTCCGGACGGCGGGCACTTCTACTGTGACTTCAATGGATATCACAGATGGTGGAAAGACTTCCAACACAAGCCCCAGCACAACGGTAAATACAGGTGCGTTTACAAAACTGCAAATACTTGTTCCGGGTGAGACAGCAGCACCTGGAAGTACCACGGGTAAAACAGGAACACCAACAGCAAGCAATGTGGGTAATCTATTTCAAGTAGATGTAAATTCAGTTGATGCCAGTTGGAATCCGGTAACCGCTACGGATGTAGTTGGTATTACTTCGAGCGATGGTGCCGCTACATTGCCAGCCAATGCTGCGCTTGTTGGTGGCACTCAAACATTCAATATTACTCTAAACACAGTCGGTAGTCCGACAATCACAGCTACAGATATTACTAACGGCGCAAAAACTGCAAATACAAGTCCATCCATCACTGTTAATGCCGCAGGCACTGGGAGTGTAACTCCAGCGACCGGCGGTAGTGCAATCTCCGCAGATAATACGGGAGGTTCTTGGACAGATATAACTGGTCCAGTATATGCAGAGGCAACGAGTGGCAATGCTGGTCAATATAATACCACAATTATTCTCAACGCGCCAGCAGGATTCATTTTCAATGTAATACGGCACAGAAAATGTCAGGTTAAGCGGACAGTGAAAATGTCAGGTTCACGGGTAGTACCTTGTATGTGCACACACTCACAAAGGAACCCCAGAAATGCACCTGACCATGAACACCAAAGAACGTGAACGA